>JAJYBA010000003.1 GCA_021779235.1 Bacillota bacterium | reverse complement strand
CTCCTACTGCGATATCTGCTCCAATTTCTCCTGGAGTTTTTAATATAGCAAGAGATATAGGGTCTACATTCATTATTAAAAGTGCCTTATTATCATGGGTAATTTTTTCAACTTCTGTCATATCTTCAATGATTCCAAAGAAATTCGGGTTTTGAACTATTACTCCAGCTGTTTTATTATCCACAAGTTCTTTTAATTTTAAAATATCGGTAACTCCATCTTTGGAGTCTATCTCAATTAATTCTAAATCCCTAAATATAGTATAGGTATGAAGAACCTTTCTTATTTCAGGATGCACTGTTTTAGATATAATTATAGTTTTTCTTCTTGTGCTTTCAGCAGCTATAAAAGCAGCTTCTGCACAAGCTGTAGCGCCATCATACATTGATGCATTTGCCACATCTAAGCCAGTTAAATTACATATTAAGCTTTGATATTCAAAAATAGCTTGAAGAGTACCTTGACTTATTTCTGGCTGATAAGGCGTATATGCGGTATAAAATTCTGATCTTGAAACAATGTGCTTTATTATAGAAGGTACATAATGGTCGTAAACTCCGGCTCCTAAAAAGCAAACTAAATCCTCAGTGCTTTTATTTTTATTTGAGAGTACTTTCATGTGTTTTTGTACTTCAAGTTCTGACATAGGTGAATTTATGTTTAGATTTCTATTAAACTTCACATCATCAGGTATATCCGAGAACAATTCCTCAATGGACTCTGCACCGATACTTTTTAACATAAACTTTTCATCTTCTAAAGTGTTAGGTATATAAGGAAACATACTATTTCTCCTTACTGCAATATTCTTTATATTGCTCTTCGTTCATAAGATCATTTAATTCTTCTTTATTAGCAATCTCTATAAGAATCATCCAATTTTCATAACTATCTTCATTTACCAATTCCGGATTATCCACTATATCCTCATTTATTTCTAATACCTTTCCACTTAATGGAATATTCATATCAGAAGCTGCTTTAACAGATTCAACCACACCAAAAGCATCTCCACTAGTAAATTCTGCATCTATGTCTGGTAGCTCAACAAAAACAATATCTCCTAAAGCATGTTGTGCAAAATCTGAAATTCCTACATACGCCTTATTTCCTTCAAGTTTTACCCACTCATGATCATTACTATAAAATAATTCTTTTAATGTTTTCATTTAAAATTCCCCCTCTTATTCCTTATGAGTACTTAACAATTATCAATTGTTAAGCCCCTAAATTTTATTTATTATAATTCTTTTTATAGAATTTTTTACTTATTACTTCAGCCCTTAATGATTTATTTCTAATCACAATTTCTATTTCTGTACCTATTTCAGAGTATTTAGAATCTATTAAAGCAAGACCAATATTTTTCTTTAATGTAGGTGATAAGTATCCAGTTGTTACCACACCAATTTTTTCTCCTTTTGCTAAAACTTCATATCCATGTCTTGGAATACCTCTATCTTTCATCTCAAAGCCCACTAATTTCCTTTTTAGCCCTTCTTCCTTTTGCTTTAAAAGAGCTTCCTTTCCTATAAAATTATGTTTTTGAAGTTTTACAAAAAACCCAAGGCCCGCTTCAAGTGGCGTAATGTCTTGAGACAATTCATTTCCATATAACGGTAGACAAGCTTCAAATCTTAAAGTATCTCTAGATCCGAGTCCTGCAGGTTTAAGTCCTTCTTTCTCACCAATAATAAGTAATTTATGCCATAACTTTTCTATTTCTTCTATAGAAGTGTATATTTCAAATCCGTCCTCACCTGTATATCCTGTTCTTGAGATAAGGCACTTTATACCATCTATAAGAACATCTTCTTTAAAATAGAAGAACTTAACTTCCTCTAAATCTATATCCGTTATTTTTTGAAGTATCTCTTGTGCTTTTGGTCCTTGAATTGCAAGTTCCGCCACTGAGTCAGAATTATTCGTTATTTCCACATCATATAAGCACTTATTAGTAACCATCCATTGAAAGTCCTTCTCTACATTTCCTGCATTTATTACAAGATAAAAATGTTCCTCAGAAAATTTATATACTAAAAGATCATCAACTACTCCTCCATCTGGATAGCACATTAAAGTATATAGTATTTGATTATCTTTAAGCACTTCTACATCATTTGTAACCAAATTTTGTACAAACTCAAAGGCCTCTGTTCCTTTTATCTCTACCTCTCCCATGTGCGATACATCGAAAAGTCCAGCGGCGCATCGAACAGCTTCATGTTCAAAAATTATCCCTTCAAACTGCACTGGCATTGCCCATCCACCAAATTCAATTATTTTTCCACCATATTCTTTATAAATATTGTATAAAGGTGTTTTTTTTAAATTCTCCAATACACTTCCCCCTCTTCCATTTTTGTTGAATATTTGAATTAAAATATAAAAAAAGAGATACAATGACATGATAATTCCATCATGTCATTATACCCCTGTATTTTTTACCTGAGAGTTTCTACTTTATTAGTATTGCTCCTACGGTGCCACTAATTGGACTTTCCAGAGTTTCATCAAATATCGATATTCTTGCCTGAAAGTTTCTATAAAAAACTGACTATTTTTATATTTCTCCTTCGGCTATCCCTAAATAGATATCTCTCGATATTCTCACCTGAATATTATATAATTTTATAGCATAGTATATTAATACAATTGTACTATATCATTTGAAGAATTTCAATATATTTCATGCAAAATATATAATTTTCTTTATAATGATTTTTATTGACTTTTATATTTCATTATGATAACTTTTGGAATATAATTCAATTAAAAATACACACTATTTTTCATTTTTAGGCAAATTTAAAACAAGGAGAGGCTGTTATGATTTATATAAATAACTCAAATACAAATCCCTATTTTAACTTGGCAGCAGAAGAATATATGCTAAAGGAATTTACAGAGGACTGCTTTATGCTTTGGCGGGACGAGCCTTGTATCGTAGTTGGAAAAAACCAAAATGCTCTATCAGAAATCAATCTAGACTACGTAAAAATAAATAACATCCCTGTAGTAAGAAGATTATCTGGTGGGGGCACTGTTTTTCACGATTTGGGTAATTTGAATTTTACTTTTATCAATAATAACAGTGAAGAAAATTTTAATAACTTCAAAAAATTCACCTTACCCATTCTAAAAGTTCTAAAATCGCTTAGCGTAAATGCAGAATTTAGTGGAAGAAACGATCTTACTATTGACGGTAAAAAATTTTCAGGCAATGCACAATATAGTTCTAAAAATAGAGTTCTTCATCATGGCACCTTGCTTTTCTCATCAAATATTACTGATTTATCAAAAGCATTACGAGCTAAGCCCCTAAAATTTCAGGACAAGAGTATTAAATCTGTATCAAGTAGAGTAACTAATATAAGTTCTCACTTAAAGGAACCTCTATCTATCATGGATTTTAAAGCCTTAATTATGAGCTATATTATTTCAGAAAATAGTTCAGATTACTTGTATGAATTTACTAATACTGATCTATATAATATAAATAAGCTTGCATCCGAAAAATATTCTACCTGGGAATGGAATTTTGGTCATTCACCAAAATATAATTTCGCAAATGAAAAGAAATTCTCATTCGGTACCATTGAATGTGATATGGAAGTACAGCATGGAATAATAAAAGATATTAAGATATATGGTGATTTCTTTAGCAAACTTGATATCTCCGACATAGAAGATAAGCTAAAAGGTGTAAATCACGTGGATTCTGAGGTAAAAGCAAGACTTTCAACCTTTAACATTTCTGATTATTTTTCAAATGCAACTATAGAAGACCTCTTAAGTTGTATGTTTTAAGGGCATTTCAGAAGTAAGCCCCTACTCTTTCACAAATGGAGACCACATACTATAACAAACAGAAAACTTCTGTGAAAGTATAATCCTCCTACTAAAGTCCTTAACATTGCAACACCGAAGATAATGATTTAACTTTACATGCATGCTTTACACTTTAAACCAATAAACTAAATAATTACTTTTCAAAGTAAAATATGCATAAAAAATCTTATTGACTATATTTGAATTTTCTATTATCCTTATAGATAAATAAAATAATTTATGGATGATAATTATTGGAGATATCCGTCTTGGATAACCGTAGAAGAAAAAAATAAATCTGTGCTTAAGGCTTATTTTGAAACTTTCAGGTTCCATACAATAATTTGACATATCCCTGGAGAGACTACTTAAATGTAGCATCAACGGAGCAACTTAGATGATTATCTAAGGAAACTTTCAGATAAAAGGACAGGGAGTAAGTAGGCAGTGTTTTTGACGCCTTTTTACTCCCTGTCTTTATATATTTTATTCTCCATTACTCTAATACTAACAAAAGAAAGGATGATTTATTCTGGAAACATCAAAAAACTTAAATTCTACCAATAATTCACCCAAAGCACTAAAAAAAGAAATAGGATTACTTGAAGCTATCACCGTGGTTATAGGGGTAGTTATAGGATCCGGTATATTTTTTAAGGCATCTACAGTATTCAAAAATGCAGGAACACCTACCCTTGGAATTTTGGCTTGGATCGTTGGAGGTATCATTACCATGGCTTCAGCCCTTACAGTTACAGAAATTGCTACTGCAATACCTAAGACTGGTGGAATATTCGTATATTTAAAAGAACTTTATAGTGAAAAGTGGGCATTTTTATTTGGATGGGTTCAAACTCTAATATACGTGCCTGGTGTAGCGGCTGCATTATCTATTGTATTTGTTACGCAAGCAACATATTTTATTCCAATGAGTGAAACTACACAAAAAATATTAGCAATATTTATGTTATTTTTCATAATGTCAATCAATGTTTTATCAACAAAGCTTGGAAGTAAGGTTCAATTTGTTGCTACCATTGGAAAACTTATTCCTATTTTTGTGATTATTGTTTTTGGTCTACTTAAAGGTACAGCACACAGCATTTCAGCTCCAGTGGCAACAGGTGGTTCTACAGGAATGGCAGGTTTTGGTGCGGCTATACTTGGAACCTTGTGGGCATATGATGGATGGATTGGTGTAGGAAACATGGCTGGCGAACTTAAGAACCCTAAAAAGGATCTTCCAAGAGCCATTATATTAGGATTAGCAATTACCATAGCAGTATATCTTTTAATCAACTTAGCAATTGTAAATATCATGCCCGTTTCAGATGTTATCGCTTCTAAAAAGGCAGCTTCTGATGCAGCGGTAATTTTATTCGGAAATAGTGGGGCAAGCTTAATCGCAGCTGGAATCATGGTTTCTATATTTGGAGCATTAAATGGATACTTAATGACAGGGGTTAGAATACCTTTTGCAATGGCACAAGATAATTTATTCCCATTCTCTAAATTCTTTGGAAAGATTAATGAAAAATTTGAAACACCTGTAAATACATTTTTATTTACAGTAGTACTTGCATCTATATATGTTTTAAGTGGGTCTTTTGAAACTCTTACAAACCTTGCAGTGTTTATGGTATGGATATTCTTTGTTATGACTGTAGCAGGTATATTTATTTTAAGATCAAAGCATAAGCACTTAGAAAGACCATATACAGTTCCATTCTATCCTGTAGTTCCTATCATTGGAATTGTAGGTGGAATATATATTATCATTAGTACACTAATTACAGACACTTCCTCTGCATTATTTGGACTTGCCATTACATTACTTGGATTGCCTGTATATTGGTATATTAAAAAGAAAAAGTAAAATAATATTAGTAAAGATAGAAGCACAGGATAATTCCTGTGCTTCTTTTTATATAGTGGATCAATTTACTTAAAACTATAGATTATGTTTATAACCACAAGTTTATTCAAATCTTAAATATTCATTTTATCCATCTCTTTTTTCTTTTTAAATTTCAACACTATATTAAAACATAGCCTTTATTAAAATTATGGCTATGTTATGTCCGTGGAATTCTTAAAATAGCATCTAAATAATAAGTATCAAATTTCTCCGGAGTGACTTTCAATAAGAAACGCAAAAACTATTGAAATTTGATTTAGGAATTCTTGTTTTGAGTTCGGTTGAAAGGCACGTAGGAGAAATTTGATACCTTCTTATATCTCTTTTTCTAACATCTCTAATAATTCATCAAATCTTCTTATAGTTTCTTCTAAAGGTTTTGGCGTAGTCATATCTACTCCCGCTTTTTTGAGTATATTTATTGGATAGTCACTTCCGCCACTTTTTAAGAATTCTTTATATCTCTCTACGGCACTTTCACCCTCTTCAACTATCATTTTACTAAAAGAATTAGCTGCTGCAAAACCTGTAGTATATTGATATACGTAGAAATCGTTATAGAAATGAGGTATTCTGGACCATTCCATATCTATTTCCTCATCTACCACCATTTCTGCTCCAAAATATTTTACATTTAAATCATGATAAATTTTGCATAAATCTTCTGGTGATAACGGATTCCCCTGTTCAATATTTTCATGGGTTATCTTTTCAAACTCCGCAAACATGCATTGTCTAAATACTGTAGTTCTTATTCCTTCTAATTGCTGATTTATTAAGAATAATCTTTTCTTCTTATCATTCTCATTTTTAATTAAATAATCTATTAATAGACATTCATTAGTTGTAGATGCTACTTCCGCACAAAATAACTCATATTCAGAATATATATATGGTTGAGTCTTTCTTGAATAGTAAGAATGAATAGAATGCCCCATTTCATGAGCAAGGGTAGATACATCGTTTAATTGGTAATTATAATTTAAAAGCACGTATGGCATACTGTCATAGCAGCCCCAAGAATACGCACCTCCACGTTTCCCCTTATTCTCAAATACATCTATCCAACCTTCACTAATACCTTCTTTGAATATATTTAAATACTCTTGCCCTAAAGGTTTGATACCATCTAATGCTATTTTAATAGCATCTTCGTACTCAATATGATCTTCCTGCGCATCAATTATTGGCACGTACAAATCATACATATGAATTTCATCCAGGCCCAACAGCTTCTTTTTAAGGCTCACATATTTATGAAGGGAAGCTAAATTGTTATTTATAGTATCCACCACATTGTTATAAACCTCTACTGGAATATTATTGGGTTTTAAAGAACTTTCTAATGCGGTGGCATAATTTCTTGTTTTTGCATTAAATATAAAGTTCTTCGTTGAAGATGTTAAAGCTGTTGTTAAAGTATTTCTAAAGCCTTTATAAGTTCCAAATAATGCTTCGAAGGCATCTTTTCTTACTCTTCTATCCTTTGATTTTATAAAACTACTGTAGTTTCCTTCTGTTAATTCAATCTCATTACCTTTTTCATCTTTTATACTTGGAAATGTCATATCTGCATTTGTAAGCATCCCAAATATATTTCCTGGTGCATTTAAACAATCACTAACAGAGGCTAAAAGCTTTTCTCCCTCTATACTTAAGGTATGAGGCTTTTGGCTTAAAATATCTTTTAAATAGAATTCATATACTTTAAGTTCTGGAAGTTTATAAATTGCCTCATCTACAGCTCCCTCTGGTAATGATAATAGTTCAGGAATAAAAAATGCTGTAACACTGGAAGCTTCAGCTGCATAAGTATCAATTTTATTTTTAAGCACTTGGAACTGAGCCTTAGCTGTATCCTCATCTGCTCTTAAATGTGCATATACAAGCAATTTATCTAAAAGTTTTAGAACCTCCACATTGCTTTCTAAAAAGCATAATAAATCTTCAGCGTTGCTTAATTTTCCTGAAAACCTTTTCATTTCTGGCGCTTTAGCTTTTAATTTTTCAAAATCTTTTTCCCACAACGCAGAATCCTTATACATCTTTTCAACATTCCACTTATACATGCTATCAATTTCATCTCTCGTTTTAAGTTTTTTAACTTCACTCACTAAAATTCCTTCTTTCATTTATAAATTAAAAATTTTACTAAAGTAGATTAGTCTACTTTGGCAGATTAACAAATAACATATTATAAGTATATTATCATAAAATTAAGAAAATTTCTACAAACTAAAAAACCTCACATTTTGTGAGGTTTTTATTAAATGTGTATTATACTATAACTATATTTCTACAACCATTAGATGCTGCTATATCTCTTAATTCCTTCATTGCTTCATCTTTCGGAGTGTAGCTATTTATTATTTCATTTCGCACCCCGAGTTGCCTATATTTTATAAGTTTGTATCTTATATCCGGATTCAAGGACGCAATAAGCTTACTAATTTCGTCTACATTATGATAATTATCTAAAACTTCTGGCACAATAACAGTTCTAATTTCATAGATTTTATTTAACTTAGCTAAATATTTTACATTTTCTAGAACAATAGTATTTTCCATGCCTGTGAGCATCTTGTGTTCCTCATTATTATAGGACTTTATATCTACCATCGCCATATCCATAATATCCACAAGTTCCCCCTGTTCCCATAAAGGCACCGAGCCATTAGTATCCACAAAACATGTTAAAGCCAGCTTTTTAGCTTCCTTAAATAAATGTATTAAAAATTCGCTTTGAAGCGTACACTCACCACCCGAAACTGTAATTCCAGAGATGAAGAATTTATTCTTTTCGATCTCTTTTATAACTTCTTCTACTGTCATGTTGAGCGCCTTAGGTGAACTATTTTTTCCACAAACCTTTATGCATTCATCACATTTACTACAGGCTGTTTTATCCCATACTACATTAGAATCTTTGAATTCTAGTGCTTTATAATGACAAGAATTTATACACACCCCACAGTTATTACAAACACTTATAGTCTCTGGATTATGACAATAAAGGCAATTAAAATTACATCCCTGCAAAAATATTGCTGTCCTATTTCCTGGGCCATCCACAGAGCTAAAGGGAATAATTCGGTTAACTAGTCCCTTAATCATTTTTTCTAATCTTTCTATCGTATACCTTTTGGTTCAGAACTGCTCCAAGTCCTAATGCTACTGTATCTTGTAATGCCTGCTGTCCCGCTTGTAATTTTTCTATGTCTGATCTTTTTACAAGGTAGCCAGTAATTCTTATTACATCACAATCAGTAGAATATGCTGAAAAATATCTCATTTGCGCTTTAAAAGCGCCTTTGATAATATCTAGCACATACTGAGGGTTAGCTTTAACTGCACTATCAAAATTAAATATATCGCCTATTCCCGATGGAAAGAACTTATGGAATTTAGCTGCCTCCACTATATGCTGTGGAAGTTCAGGCTCATCCCCAATTGGAATCCTGCATCCTGGACTTATCCCCATATCAGAATCAATACCCACTTGAGCATGTAATAAATATTTACCTTTAGATATAAAGCAATGAGGGTCATTGTATTTATTGACCTCTGTTTCTAATCTTTCAATAATTCTATATCCAAGTGTATTAGCCATTTCACTATGCCCGAATCTATTTTCCAGTTTAGTAGAGTCAATAAAATAATTTACACATTCAGCTAATCCAAACATACCAAACATAGCTGTGAAATTATCTTTATTAATTAATCCTTCTTTTACTAGAAAATTAGTCTCAAAGAATCCGCTTTCCTCCACTAAAAATCTAATTCTTTCCTGCATATAACCTGCCATTTTCTCTACTGCATCAGGTAACAACACATTCAGAAATTGCTGTTCATTTTCTGCTTTTTTAGCAAGTCCAGCTAAATTTAATCTAGATAACGTATAGCTTCCCCCACCAATAGTCAATCCATTATAACAACTAACTATGGCATAGTTTCCATCAAACTCACTTGAAAACATCTCATGATTAGCAAAGCTTGGTTTTGCAGTTATTAATGCAGTATTAATTGCATCAATAGCAAAATCATCAGTCGTACTTGTACTATATTTTAAAGTTAGATTAGGAATTGCATTTTGTAATTCTCTCTCTGCTCTTAATATTAATCTTCCTGCCTTAGTATCTTGTGGACCTATATTGGCATGGCAAAAAGAATCTGTTATGGTTCTATCTATATGTGTTAAAAATAATTTTATAGCATGAAAAGCTTCTTCCTCATCTATCACAAAGGGTTCCAAAAGAGTATCAATGTTTCCTATATATACTGGAAATGAAGAAATTGATGGTACATGCCTATATAATATTAATAAATTATTTGTAGCTTCCCAAATATCCTTTGGAGGCGTGAGTCCTAAAAATTCACTTCCGCTTTTCATGAATTTTTCGTAATTCGGTACTATATACCTCGGTCTGTACGGCGCATGTCCTTCAAAAAGATCACAAATTATCCCCTCATCTCGAAGACTTTGAGTATCTCTTTCAATATTTAGAACATCTATACTATCTTCCGCTGCTCTAGCAAGAGTCAGTACCTTTTGCTCATAGGTTAGAGTCCCATTTTTAATAATTTCTAAAACGTTGTTCATATAACACCACTCCATTTAAATTATTTTAACCACATTTTTAAATGGGTTGTTTAACATATAAGTATGTGAATTTATTATATGCTGTTAATTATATTTTATATTGAATCTTATGTTTTTGCAAAGCTTTTCTCTGTTAATTGATATCAATTATTTTATAAGTACAATTATGATTAAATATCAAAGATATCATTTCCTTATTTATGAATATAAATTATAGCCATGAAAGTAAAAATATTATTACGAATATATACTAAAATAACTGTCAATAATATAATAATATTTACATTAATTGTATATTATAGTTATATACAATTAGATTGCATATAAGACTACAACAATTTTTTAGGAGGATCAAAAATGCTAGTTTTTTCAGTAGTTTTAATGACTTTAGCATTAATTATTTATACAATTTCTATTTTAAATGAATTCAAACGAAAGATATTAAAGCCTTGGCATGCCATTATGTTTTGTATTGGCTTTTGTTTCGATGCGGCTAGTACTATAATTATGTATAAGCTTGGTGGAAGTAAGATAAACTTTGGGTTACATTATATATTTGGAGATATTGCATTATTTCTTATGCTAATTAATGCGGTTGGGGCTATTATTATATTAAATAAAAAACATAAAAATTTATTAATTCAATTCTATAAATTCAGTTTTTTTGCATGGATCATCTGGGTTATTTCTTATATTTTAGGGGCGGTTTTGCACTTGTAAAACTATTGAAATTCCATTAAGAAATTAGAGTTTCTTAATGGAATTTCCAGTTTAGAGCTCGTTTGCAAGGCACGCAGGGGAATCTTCATATATTACTTGAATTACTATTTATCCAAGCTTAGCTAATTCCACAGCTAATTGTGCTCCAACTTTAGCATTATTATATACTAATTGAATATTTGATTCCAGGCTTGCTCCACCAGTAATTTCTTTAACTTTTCCAAGCAAGAATGGTGTACTTTCTTTTCCCTTAATTCCTTTTTCATCTAATTCTTTCAAGGCATTTTCAATAGCATTAGTTATAGCATCATAATCCATCTCATACTGCTTTGGAATTGGATTAGCAACAACTAAGCCTCCATTTAAACCTAAATCCCATTTTGCTTTTAAGGCTACTGCAAGTTTATCGGCAGAATCTATACGGTAATCTACCCCGAAACCACTCTTTCTAGTATAAAAAGCAGGAAGTTCATCTGTGCCAAAGCCAACTACTGGAACACCTTGAGTTTCTAGATACTCTAAAGTTAAGCCTATATCTAATATAGATTTTGCTCCTGCACAAATTACAGCTACATTAGTATGTGCTAATTCTTGAAGATCCGCTGAAATATCAAAGGTTTGTTGTGCTCCTCTATGTACTCCACCAATACCACCTGTAGCAAAAACCTTAACTCCTGCAAGTGCAGCAATTATCATTGTTGATGCCACCGTAGTTGCCCCATCGGCCTTATTTGCTATTATAAAAGGAATATCACGTCTACTAGTTTTAATGACATTTTTACCACTTCCAAGTGCCTCTATTTCATCTCTAGTTAAACCTACCTTTAATCTTCCATTAAGAATTGCAATAGTAGCTGGTATTGCTCCATTTTCTCTTATTATTTCTTCTACCTTTAAAGCAGTTTCAACATTCTTTGGATAAGGCATTCCGTGAGATATAATAGTAGATTCTAAAGCTACTACAGCCTTTCCTTCTTCTAATGCCTTAGCAACCTCTGGGTTAATATCTAAATAATTTTTTAACATAATTCAATCTCCTTCATCTTCTTATTTATATTTTCTACAGATATGTTAGGGTTAATAGTATTTTCATGGGATAAGGCTAATATTGCTGCACTCATTGAAAACCTTGTACTATAGTCAATATCAAAATTATTAAAATGACTATAAGCTAGTGCTGCGAGGCATGCATCACCTGCCCCTGTTGCATTAACTACCTGTATCTTTGGATTTCTTATATGATTAGCATTAACACCATCATCATAATACATTCCCTCTTCACCAAGACTTATAAACACTCTTTTAACTCCCTTTTCTAAAAAGTAATTTGCTGCCCTCTTTAGATCAGTTTCATTGTTGATTTTAATACCTGATAACATTTCAGCCTCAAGTTTGTTAGGTTTAATTGTATGAAAATAACCAATGATATCCTTGATTTTTTTTGCTTTTGTTGTTGATACTGTATCTAAGAAAAAGTCTACATCCTTGTAATTAGTTAGAATATATTCTATAGTTTCCTTTGGAATATTTGTATCGATAATACAAAGCTTCGAATTTTCAATTATATGCTTCTTATTTTTAATAAAATCCACACTAACCTTATCAACAATATCCATGTGGGCTATAGCTACCATCATATCACCACTAGCATCTAGTATTGATAAATAGGTAGAAGTAGCATGCTCCTTTAAAATAAGGGAGTCTTCCATATTAAGATGAATTAACCTTGACTCATCTAATATTTTTCTTCCATATACATCATCGCCTACTGCGCTAATAAGCTTAGTTTCTATGCCTAATTTCACTAGATTTTCACCAATATTTCTTCCTACACCACCAAGTGAAACCTTCACCTCTCCAGGGTTAGAATCCTTTAATATTAAATCATTTTTTGGAAAACCTTGAATATCAATATTAGTTCCACCAACAATACTTATATATGGCTGCTCTCTTACTATATATCCTTTGCCAACTACATATCCTTTTTTTAGCAAATTGGTAATGTGGACTGCCACTGATGAACGTGTAATTCCTAAGGAATCAGCGAGTTCTTTTTGAGAAATCATAGGATTTTTTTTGATCAATTCCAAAATTTCTTGTTCTCTGTTTGTCATAAAATTCTCCTTAATATATGTTTAGTATATAAACATTAGCTTATTAATATTCTAACATATCTATTTTTATTTTTCAAGTGTGATTTTATATAGTTTTTCAAAATAAATCAAATTTATTTGCACGCCAATTTGTAGAAGCCTCTAGAAGCTTAATAGGATATTCCATCTCAAATTGGAAACACTATTAATTGATATTTGTCTAAAATAAATTGGGGTATATACCATTGATAATTATTATATACCCTAGAGAATAGCAAGGAGGTATACATAGTGTGTTCAGAAAACTTATCTAATGAAAAATTTAAACAACTCGAAGATTTTATCAAAACTGTACCTAATGACCGCAGTTCTTTAATTGAAGTCTTACATAAAGCGCAACAAATATTTGGCTATTTGCCTAATGAAGTTCAGGATTTCGTTGGAGAAAAATTACACGTTCCTACAGCTTCAGTATACGGTGTTGTAACCTTTTACTCCTATTTTACTACAGTGCCTAGAGGTAAATATGTTATAAATATATGCACCGGAACTGCTTGTTTTGTACGTGGAGCTGCAGATATTTTAGGTGAATTTGAAAGAAGGCTCAATATATCTGCTGGAGAAACTACCCCTGATAAGAAATATACCATTGAAACTTTAAGATGCGTAGGAGCCTGTGGACTTGCTCCAGTAGTAACGGTTAACGGTAAAGTTTATGGTCATTTTAAAACAAATGATGTAATTAAAATTTTAGAAGAGTACTCAGAATAGGAAAGAGATAGCGATTAATAATTGTTATCTACTAAAGAAAACGGCGAGGAGGATTTAACCTTGAATAAAATCAATTCTTTTCAAGAACTTGCGAAAGCTCATGAGGAATTTACGCAATTAATGAAGCTTAGAAAATTCTCTCATGATGAGGAGTTAGGTGTAGAACATACTAGATGCAAACGTGAAATATCCGTTTGTGGTGGAACCGGTTGCCAATCTGCTGAAAGTTCACTTATTATTGATAACTTGAACGCAAAGATAAAAGAAGCAGGCTTAGACCATGAAGTTAACGCACATGTAACAGGCTGCTTTGGTTTTTGCGAAAAAGGACCTATTGTAAAAATAGATCCCGATGATGTCTTTTATGTTCAGGTAAAACCAGAGGATGCTGAAGAAATAGTACAGCAACATCTACTTCAAGGTAATGTTATTGAAAGATTATTATATGAAGAACCAACTTTGAAACAAAAGGTTAAGAGACAAGATGAAATGTCCTTTTACAAAAAACAACACAGAATTGCACTTAGAAACTGCGGGCTTATAAATCCTGAAGACATTCGGGAAGCAATTGCTGAAGAAGGTTACATGGCCTTAGGTAAAGTTATTACTACTATGTCCCAAGATGGTATTATTAAACTAATTTCTGATTCTGGGCTTCGCGGACGTGGTGGCGGTGGTTTCCCTACAGGCACAAAATGGTCTTTTGCTAAGAAATATAAAGCGGATCAAAAATATATTATATGTAATGCAGACGAAGGAGATCCTGGTGCTTTTATGGATCGTTCAATACTTGAAGGCGATCCTCATAGTGTGCTAGAAGCTATGGCTATTGCTGGATACGCTATAGGCGCCTCCATAGGTTTTATATATATAAGAGCTGAGTATCCACTAGCCATTGATAGACTTAAAATAGCTATTAATCAAGCCCGCACGTGGGGTGTTTTAGGTAACAATATTTTAGGAACTGACTTTAGTTTCGATATAAAATTAAAATATGGTGCTGGTGCCTTTGTTTGTGGAGAAGAAACTGCTCTTATCCACTCCATTGAAGGATATCGTGGTGAACCCACAAATAAGCCTCCATTCCCTGCTGAAAGCGGCCTTTGGGATAAACCTACCAGTGTTAATAATGTGGAAACCTTTGCTTGCATACCTGCCATTATAAATAAAGGAGCTGAATGGTTCAGCTCTATAGGAACAAAAACCTCTAAAGGAACTAAAGTTTTTGCTCTTGCGGGCAAAATCAACAATGTGGGCCTCGTTGAGGTGCCAATGGGAACTACACTCCGAGAAATCATATACGATATTGGTGGCGGCATTAAAAACGGACGTGAATTTAAAGCAGTTCAAACTGGTGGACCTTCTGGAGGATGTATCCCCGCTTCTCTTTTAGATACGCCAATAGACTATGAATCTTTAAATTCCATTGGTTCCATGATGGGCTCTGGTGGAATGATTGTAATGGATGAAGATAACTGCATGGTGGATATTGCAAAATTCTATCTCGAATTCACTTTAGAAGAATCTTGTGGTAAATGTACTCCTTGTAGAGTAGGAAATACTAGATTGTATGAAATATTAGATAAAATAACAAAAGGTAGAGCTACCGAGCAAGATATAACTAATTTGAAGGAGCTTGGTCAAATTATTAAAGATACGTCACTTTGTGGCCTTGGTCAAACATCTCCAAATCCTATTCTAAGCAATCTAACGTATTTTGAAGAGGAATTCAATGCTCATGTAAGAGATAAACATTGCCCTGCTGGAGTATGTAAAGAATTATTGATGTATGAAATAACAGATAAATGTATAGGCTGTACTCGTTGTGCTAAGATTTGTCCTGTTACCTGTATACATGGAAAAGTTAAAGAGCTACATGTTATTGACCAGGATAGATGCATTAAATGCGGTTCATGCTATGAAGTTTGCCCTGTAAATGCAATAATACGAAAGTAATACTTAAGAGAGGTGATAAATTTGAATTTAGTAACTTTAACTATAAACGGTAGGCAAATAGAAGTAGCAGACGGCACTTCTATTCTAACAGCTGCCAAAAGCCTTAATATTCATATACCAACTTTATGTCACTTTAAGCTTCATGATGACAGAACTATAAATGATCCTGGCTCTTGCAGAGTATGTGTAGTAGAGGTGGAAGGACGCAGAAATTTAGCTCCTGCCTGTTCTACTCCAGTAGCCAATGGAATGGTTATAAAAACAAATTCCATTAGGGCTATAAAAGCACGCAGAGCTGTAGTAGAACTCTATCTTTCTGATCATCCTAAAGAATGTTTATTATGCGAGAAAAACCTTCACTGTGAACTTCAATCTCTAGCCGCAGAACTGGATATTCGTGAAATTAGATATGAAGGGAAAATGTCTCATTATGAAACAGACAATTCAAGTTATTCTATTATAAGAAACATGGATAAATGTGTTTTGTGCAGACGTTGTGAGACTATGTGTAATGAAGTTCAAACTTGCAGAGTTTTGTCCGGAATTAATAGAGGATTTATGACTAATGTAGCTCCTGCTTTTAATGCACCCTTAGCAGAAACAAATTGTACTTTCTGTGGCCAGTGCGTTGCCGTATGTCCAACTGCAGCTTTAACAGAAGTAAATTTCACACCGAATGTATGGGATGCTATAGATGCTAAGGATAAAATAGTTGTAGTGCAAACTGCACCTGCCATAAGAGCAGCTCTTGGAGAAGAATTTGGCTTAGAACCTGGTACCGTAGTAACCGGTAAGATGGTATCTGCTCTACGTGCTTTAGGATTTGATTATGTTTTCGATACAGACTTTGCAGCTGACTTAACTATAATGGAGGAAGCTAGTGAGTTTGTACATAGACTAGAACACGGTGGTACATTGCCTATACTCACAAGTTGCTGTCCAGCATGGATAAATATGTTGGAACATGACTATCCTGATATGTTAGATATTCCTTCAACTTGCAAATCACCACATCAAATGTTTGGTGTTATAGCTAAAACCTATTTTGCAGAAAAAATGAATATAGATCCTAAAAAAATGGTAGTAGTGTCTGTTATGCCTTGTCTTGCTAAGAAATATGAGGCTGCAAGAGATGAACTAAAACATGATAATTTAAGAGATGTAGATATTGTAATAACCACTAGAGAACTCGCAAAAATGATTAAAGAAGCTGGTATCGACTTCACTTCTTTAGAAGATGATGATTTTGACAATCCGCTGGGAGAATCCTCTGGAGCTGGAGTTATCTTTGGAGCTTCTGGTGGGGTTTTAGAAGCGGCTGTCCGTACTGCTTATGAATGGATTACTGGAGAAACCGGTCCAGCATTACAATTCCATTCCATTAGGGGCCTTGAAGGCTGTAAAAAAGCAACTCTTAAAGTAAAAGATATGGATGTAAATGTAGCCGTAACCAATGGACTAGGTAATGCCAGAAAACTACTTGAATCTATAAAAAATGGTGAAGCTACTTACCATATAATCGAAATCATGGCATGCCCAGGTGGTTGTATTGGTGGCGGCGGTCAACCATATATTTACGGTGATGTTGATATACTTAAGAAGAGGGTAGAGGCTATTTACAAAGAAGATGATAGTAAAGTTATAAAAAAATCTCATGAAAATCCTTATATTCAAAAGCTTTATAAAGAATTTTTAGGAGAGCCTTACAGTGAAAAAGCTCATGAGCTACTTCATACTCATTATGTGAATCGTAAATATCAGAAGATGAAAAAATATGAACCTAAATAATATTTAAACAGAGACAGAACTCATGGTGTACAATGAGTTCTGTCTCTGCCTCTGTTTATTACATTGCTACCATTTTAGAAAATCCTTTTTGCTGCTATAAATCTTGTTTGCCAATAAGCTGTAGTTATATCTGTTGTTTTCACTACATCACCTGTTTTAGGACTATGTATCATCTTTCCAGCACCAATATAAATCCCCACATGAGAAATGTTACCATCACCTGCAAGTGAATAAAAAACCAAGTCACCTGCTTGTAAATTTTCTTTTGCCACATATTGTCCCTGTTTTGATTGATCAATAGATATTCGGTTTATAGTATATCCTACTGATTTAAAAGTATATTGTGTAAATCCTGAGCAATCGAATCCCCCATCTGCTATGGCATCTCCTCCCCATACATAGGGAGTTCCTAGTAAAGATTTCGCAGTGGCTACTACTTTGCTAACTCTTGCTTCTCTGCTAGTTGATTCAATATCCAATGGTAGGTATGCTTTACTAACCCAGCCTGTTCTTCCATCAGATAACTGAATTTGACACCAGCCATTTAATATACCTATAACCTTTACCCTATTACCTTGAAATAATTGATGTATAATAGTATTGCTTGTTGATGCTCCATTTCTTACATTAAGTTTTGTAGCATTTACTGTACCCATTGTATTTACTTTAATAATAGCGAGACTAGCAGCTTGTTGAGTGGTAGCAGTAACGACTGAGGTATTTATTTGTGCCTTCACCTTACCATGGGGCATAAAGGACATTGTGCCCACTACCAATGCTCCAACAATTAGTTTAGCACTGCCAACCTTAATGTCCGGAAACTTTTCATCAATAAATTCTTTTATTTCCGCCTCAATTTCTATATAATTATCTTTAATACTTTCAAGAAATTCATTTGAAAATTCAGCTTGATCAATATTTAAATATAATACAGCAACAAATCCTTCATTTTCTTGTACTAACTTATATTCCCTACACCAACTCATATAAACTCACTCCTATATTCATTTAGGCGTATTCAGTAAATTGCCATCATATTAAATAGTTATTTACTGAATATGCTTTATAATATTTCATGAATATATATTGTGCATTTTTTCATATAAATAAACTTAAGTATTTTTTCTTAGATTATGCTAACAAAAGGGTATATTGTGTAAAATGCATTTGAACGAACCTTAGTAATTCTTAATTTATTTTATTTGCAGATGCGTTAAGAAAAATACATGTTTGAGTGCATAACAATTGAGAATTGTTGTGTGCCCATGAGGAATACTAAGGGGTCAGCGAGTTTGTATTTTTTAGCAACTGCACACTAAAATCAAATATGAGCATTTAGCCATTTTATTACGTCTCCAATTACTTCTTCCTTATTAGTTTCATTAAGCATCTCATGTCTTCCATCTTTATAAAGCTTATGAGTTAAATCCTTGATTCCATGTTGCTTATAAGTATTAAATAGTCTTAGAACACCCTTGCCATTCTTTCCTACAGGATCTTTATCTCCTGAGAAAATATAAATAGGTAAATCCTTAGGAACATTTTTAATTTCCATGTTATCAGCTATATTTTTAAGCCCACCTAAAAAGTCATAAAAAAATCCAGCTGTAAAAACTGTGCCACAGAATGGATCAGCTATATATTTGTCTACTTCTTTGTTGTCTCTGCTTAACCAGTCAAAGGCTGTTCTATTTGGCTTAAAAGAATTATTATAGCTTCCAAAAGATAACTTATCTAGTTTATTACTTTTACCACTTCTTCCAATTTTCTTTATTTCGCCCTTTGCTATTGCTCTAGCTATATCAATAATAATTCCTTGCTTGCCACAAGATCCTGAAAGAATTGCACCCTTTAATCCACTCCCATATAAACAAATGTATCTTTGTGTTAAGAACGATCCCATACTATGTCCAAATAAAAATATAGGTAAATTAAGATCTTCTTCTTTAATTCTTTCATTTAATCCATGCATATTTTCAACCATTAAATTAAAGCCATCCTCACCTAAGTCACCTAGTTTTTCAATTTTCCCTGCAGTTTTTCCATGCCCTCTATGGTCATTAGCATAAACAATAAACCCATCATTGGTTAAAGCATTTGCAAAGCCTTCATATCTAGCTGCTACCTCTGCCATTCCATGTGATATCTGAACTATTCCCTTAACTTGTATATTTTCATCAGGTAGCCATTTGTATACAAATATCTCTAAACCACCCTTATCCTTAAAAGTAAAAGTTTCTACTTTCATAGCCCTATCCCCCTATTTATATTTTTATTTAGCAATACTTTACATTATAATTAAACCACAAAATTATCTTACATAGTAGGTTTATGTTGCTATATCTTATCTATGATTTTTAAAACTATTAAATTCACTCCATTACTTAAAATATTTTTTATTTCAATATGCCTTATGTATTTTAAAGCACAAAAAACCACACTAAATAAATCTATCATTTAATAGATCTACTAGTGTGGCTCTCATTTCTCTTAGCCATATTCATATTTACTCTCATTTACATTATATCACTAATACATATATTTGAAAAGTGGTATTATTCAAATAATAAAATTAATATTGCACTAAAGTATCTTTTTTAACATATTACACCTTATTTTTCCTCTACTTTATAGTCAACCTCTACATATTTATCTTCATCATAGAATTTGTCTGATTGCCCATAAACCTTTACACTAGACTCCACAGCATTTTCAGCAATATATTTTGCAGTATTTATAGTTGTATCAATAGTTTTATCTACTACAACAGCAGCTACTGCAGCTGTGATTTTTGCCGTTTTTCCCACCACTTTAGAAGCTATTGTGCTATATTTCTTGGTGTTTGCAGCTAACTTCTCTTTACCTGAAAGTTCTACTATAGAAGATATAACATTACCCGTTAGCTCAATACTATACTCCGCGGTATTTCCAACTAATTTTCCAACACCATATATTATTTTTCCTGCAACCGTCATAATTATCACCATACCTATATTATACTTTACCTTAGGTTATAAGCCCTAATAGTATTATACCATATTATTGAAAAATTATTATTCATAAAGAGAGCTCATAATGATTAAGGGTCTGCATGTAGGAATAGAATATCCTACATGCGAAACCTTTCCCTTAGTATTGTGTACTTCTTACGTTATTAAGTGCATTATATACACCTATAGCTAATTGTTCCATTGTGGCATTGTCACTTGGCTTAAATTCATTATTCTCTATTTTTATAAAACCAAATGCCTCTGCAATTGCAACATACCCTAGATTACCCTTACTTATTTTACTGACATCACTATAATTAGGTTTAAAAAGTTCACTATGATCTGCAAGTTTGCTATAATTAGTAAATTTAACTAAGGTTTTAGCGAGTTCCTCACGAGTAACTAACTGTTCTCCTATAAATTCACCTTCTGAATTTTCTACTATTCCATAGTATACAGCCATTTGAAGGTATTTATAGTTCACATCGGATTTTGCAATATTTGAGAATTTCAAATCAGCAGTTTTTTCTACCATGTATGGACTATACCCTTTTGCGTTCACTAGCATTTTAATTAAGTCAATTTGAGTAATCTTTTTATCTAGTTTAAAATCTGCAGTTTCAATTAATCCTTTTGAAGCTAAAATACTTAATTCTTTTTCTGCCTTACTATCTTTAATCTTTTCTTTAAATAATTCTACATTTTGATCGATATTTTCACCATTATAATTTACAAATTTACCAGTAAGAGCATCAATATTTGTATAATCATATATCCCATTACCATCACCTAGTCTATAAGCTATCTTCATTTCTAATTCTGGTTTTTCATAATCTTTGCTTTTATTTATTTGTGTATAAATTAATACAGGTTTATATTTATTGAAGAATATTTCGCTAGCCTCTTCCTTACTTATAGTGTTTTTAGCCTCTGGAAACTTAATATTTTTATCCCAATTACAATTTAAATTATTCATTTCACCAGTTACAGCACTAAAGCCAATATTTATATTATTATCATTATATTCTATACCATTTTCTAATCTTACAAAGTTGAAATAATAATTTCTTTCGCCCATTTTGTCATAATCGATATAATTATAATGTAGTTGCTCAGTTTTTATTTGTTTTACTTTATTAGGATAATATTTTGCAACTACCTCTATTGCTTTAGTATATGCCTCTTCCCAAGTTAATTTAGGCTCAAATTTTTGACTTGCATTATAGTCTTCATTGGAATATTTATTACAGCTTATTATTTCCCCAGTTAAAGCATCTAAAGATACGTTTCCACTTTCATTGTATTTTCCTATTTCTCCTTTGTTGAAGTATGCATTCCAAACCTTATTACCTGAACTACCATAACCTTCGGCATTTTCTTGATATCCCAAATCCTGAATTACATAACCCTCACCGTAAAGTTTACTTATAAGACTTTTTATTATTTTTTCTGCTTCGCCCTCTTCTATCGCCTTTTCTCTAGGTGTTGTCACCTTTGCATTATTATAAAATTCTTGTTTTTCTTTTTCATTTAAATCTTTTATTATCGGTCCATTGGAATTGCTATTCCAATCGATCATCTTGCCATCTTTAGCATCTACCATACTTCCTTTACTAAACTCTGGAACGTACATTAATTTCACATCTTTTTTATTTTCAAAATATCTATAATTTGGCATAAAGGTTGTGTATCTTAAAGTCATCTTAGCCTCATTTTTAAATGTTTCACTTGCAGTTTTAGAGTCTATTATTCCTTTAACTTCTGGGAATTTCAAATCTTTATCCCAATTACAATAGTAAGAAACTACCTTACCTTTTACTCCATCAACTTCTACACTAATATTATTACCCTCAAATTCAATTCCATTTACTTTACCTACATAGTTAAAATTGTAGTTAGCGGATCCGTAATATCCTAAATTATTATAATTCTTTTTGTTAGCTTCATTGAATTTGTCAGGTTGGATTTTTTTAATAAAATCATCGCTAATTTTTTCTGCTTCTTTAACAGTTATTGTTGGAACTGCATTTTCTTGATTTGTCATGCGCTCATAATTGCTTGCTTGAGTAACTTCACCAGTTTCTGCATTCAAGGTAACACTAATATTAATACTTTTCTCCATATTATACATTTCCCAATAAATACTCCATGAACTATTCTGTTTACCATTGTAATTTGATGTATTAAGGTTACTTCTTAGGGTAAATTTACTATCATCTATTTCTGTACTAAAACAAGTTCTAATTGTTTCCTTTGCAATCTCCTTTGCTTTTTCCTTTGATATTTTAACACTCTTTTCATCTTCGCTATTTGTTGTATCCGTTGTTGAAGTTGTGGTTACTATTGGTGTCGTTGGAGGTTGAGCCTTTGTCATAGTTTTTGCAAAAGTTGAAGTTGTCCCAGTAAAAGTTAATGCTGCTGCTAATAATACTGAAAAAATCCTTTTCCTATTCATTATAATTCCTACCTTTCAATATATAATATTTTTCTATTTTAATATAAAAGCCTGTCTTTTGTTAAAAATACATTTTATCTTTTTTTAACTTTATTTCCATTTATATCTATATTATAGACGATTAGAAATTATATTTAGTTACATATTAATTACATTTTTTTCTTGTTTTTATAAAATATTTTTCATTTAAATTTGCAACTGTATAAATCTTTTAAGGTATTGTATAATGAGTAATGTTATACAATAGAAAGATGTTTCAACTAGAAATGTTAAAGCATCACCTTTGATGCTGTAATATTAATGACTTCAGAAAGAAACTTACCCCTTTGTATTCCTCTGGGGTAGATAACAATTCTCAATTGTTATCCTCCCACTGAAATTTTATTTTTGCCATAGTAGTTCGCCGGCACTTGTAGAAATGGGCTCTTCCTTCTGAAATGTCATTAAAAATATAGGAGTGAAAATATATGACAAAGACTATTTTTAAAGGCAGTGCAATGTTAAATCCTGTTCCTGTAGTATTAATCACCTCAAAAAACAAAGAGGGAAAAATAAATGTTTTTACAGTAGGATGGATAGGAACAGCTTGCACTAAACCACCAATGATAACTGTTGCCATAAGGCCAGAAAGACTTTCTTATGATTATATAAAAGAAAGTGGTGACTTTGTAGTAAATCTACCTAATTCCAAAATGGTTAGAGAAGTGGATTATTGCGGGGTACGCTCTGGGAAACAAATAGATAAAATTAAAGAAATGAACTTTACTATTGAAAACAGTAAAGACGTCACAGCCCCATTAATATCAGAATGTCCCGTAGCTCTGGAATGCAAAG
>JAJYBA010000107.1 GCA_021779235.1 Bacillota bacterium | reverse complement strand
CAATAGTGATTTTAAAAGGGAAAGCAAAGTTAATAGCGAAAAAAGAAGGACAATACAATATCCATCTTAGCATATCTCATGGGGAAGATAGCGCCGTGGCTTATGCTATATTGGAAGTAGAAAAAAGTCTTACTGAGGTGCTGGAATAAAAATTTCCTTTAGAACTTTTTATTAAGACAGACGTTAAGTATATTTATTTTTATTTTGTATATCGATGAAAAACTTATAATTTAATTATATATTTTTCATTTTTGATATAAATAAATTTTACATTGAAAACAAAAATTTTGGGTTATTGTCATTAGTTATTTTAGTAATAGTATGTAACCATGAGTAATAGTATTAGTAGTGAAGTGATTTGTTATGGTAGATAGCAATTTATAATTTTTATCTACTCTAGAGAACTGCTAGGAGGATAACAATGAAAAAAAATATACTATTACTTTTAAGTCTGTTACTAATTTTAAGCTCAGTACTATTAACTTCTTGTGGCAAAAAACCAAAGGATACTAATGATATTACAACTTTTTTAAAAAACATGGAAAGTTATACTACAGAAATGAATATGGATGTAAAAAATGATAAACAGAAGATTAATTATAAGGCAAGGCAATCCTATTTACAGGGAGGTGGATACAAACTAGAACTAAACAATGACAGGGTGTTTATTTATAAAAACGATGATAATATCTATATTAGTGACAAAAACAACGGAACAAAGTATGTGCAGAGTAAGGATTTTGATGAAGTGCTTAAACTAAGTTTTATTGGTGAATACATAGGATTATTATATACTAACGAGGAAATAAAGTATGTTGTTAAAAATATTAATGATATTGAGTACACAGTAATTGATTTATTTATACCCGGCAGCAATAAAAACATTAATAATGCATTGATGTATGTTAATACTAAAACTATGCTACCAGAGAGATTAGTTATTTACGATATCAAGGGAAAAGAAAAGATTGAGATAACATATACTAAATTTCTTCCAAACGCCAAAATTGAACCGTCAGAGTTCTTAATTCCGTAGTATGCTTAAAAACATAAACATATGAATTATACTTTACTCGGCGATAAATTTCATTTTAATAAAATATTTATCCGTGAAAAGTATAAACTGCCGCGGAAATTACTTTATTATTGTGAAAAATATGACCGTGAGCAGTATAAATCGCAATAACAGATGAGGTGAAGGTCATGTTTAGACATTTAAGGCCTGTATGGGCAGAGGTTGATTTAGACAAACTAGCTCATAATATGAGAGAAATTCGAAGAGTAGCTAAGAGTGAAAATATTATAGCGGTTGTAAAGGCAGATGCCTATGGACATGGAGCTGTAGATGTAGCTCCAGTGCTCCTACAAAATGGCGCCAATAGACTGGCGGTAGCGGTAATAAGTGAAGCAGTGGAGCTTAGGCGCTCAGGAATAGAATGCCCAATAATGATTTTAGGATTTACACCGCCAAATTTAATAGATAATTTATTAAGATATGATATTGAGCAAGCTGTATACTCTTATGAATTCGCAAAAGAACTATCAAAGATGGCTCAAAAGAAAAATAAAGTAGCTAAAATTCACATAGTTGTAGATACGGGTATGGGGAGAATAGGCTACCTACCAAATGATGAGAGTGTAGAAGAAGTATATAATATTAGCACATTACCTAACATAATTGTAGAAGGAATGTTTTGTCATTTTTCTTCAGCGGATGAAAAAGATAAAACTTATACTTATGATCAAGTAAAAAAATACAATGATTTTTATGAAAAGTTAAAAGAGAAAAAAGTGAACATAAATATGAGGCATGTTGCCAATAGTGCTGCTATTATAGATTTACCAGAAACCCATTATGAGGCAGTTCGCCCAGGTATAATATTATATGGCTATTATCCTTCTGAAGAGGTAAATAAGGAAAACATAAATTTAAAACCAGTAATGACCTTAAAAACAAATGTAGTACACATAAAAACTTTGCCGTCTGGAGAATACGTGAGTTACGGAAGAAAGTATAAAACAGAAAAAGAAAGTGTTATAGCTACACTTCCAGTTGGGTATGCTGATGGATATACTAGACTCTTATTTGAAAAGGGAAAGGTTATCTTAAAGGGTAAATTTGCTCCGGTAATAGGTAGAATTTGCATGGATCAGTGCATGATTGATGTTACGGAAATTGATGGAGTAAAAATTGGAGATGAGGTTATACTAATAGGAGAAGATGAAAATAACATATTTAGTGCAGACACAGTTGGAGAACTAATAGGTACTATAAACTACGAAGTAGTTTGCATGATTAGCAAAAGAGTTCCAAGAGTCTACGTTAAAGAAGGTAAGGTTGTAAAAATAAGGAACTATGTGTAATATTCATGTATTATATGTAGAATAAACTATTTATGTGTAAATCTACTTGTTGTAAAAGGGCGAAATTACCGATAATTTCTTTGACAGATTGACAGAGGTTGAATTATAATTATTTTATACATATTGTTGCGTAAGTAAATAGGAGGTATTAAATTTTCTATGTCAACTTCAAAGAGATTAGTTGTAAACCTCTCAGAAACACTCTACATTGAATTTAATAAGGCACTTGAGAAAGATTGTAAAAAAAGAAGTGAATTTATTAGGGAAGCTATAATATTATATATTGAGGAAAAGAAAAGACTTAATTATATAGATGAAATGAAACGGGGCTATTTAGAGATGGCTGAATTAAATTTAGAAATAGCTGACATGGGTTTTGAAATTGATATTAAAGATTTTAAAGAATATGAAGCTAAGCTTTCGGAGAGTGATTTGTCTAATGACAACAATAGTGAAAAGAGGAGATATATTTTATGCTGATCTGAGTCCGGTTGTAGGCTCAGAGCAAGGTGGGGTTAGACCAGTAATTATAATTCAAAATGATATTGGTAATAAATACAGTCCCACTATTATTATTGCAGCTATTACGTCGCAGATAAATAAGGCGAAACTCCCTACTCATGTTGAGATTTCTTCAGAAGAGTATGGATTAAATAAAGATTCTGTAGTTTTGCTGGAACAGATAAGAACATTAGATAAAAAAAGATTAAAAGAAAAAATTGGTCATATGACTGATAGCGATATGGAAAAGGTTGATAACGCACTTTTAATTAGTGTAGGATTATAAAATGGATAAGGGCATTTATTGCCCTTATTTTTATTTTTATATTGGACGCGTGAAAGCTAATATTTATGATATATATTAGCTTTTGTAGATTACTCCTTATATAATTTTTAATGAATTTTATAGAAATTTCTAAAACTATGTTGTTATAGTGTAGAATATTGTTATAATAATTAAAGAAGATAAATAGGAATATTAGGATGATAACGATTAAAAATTGTTATTTATCCTAAAGGAATATTAGGAGGAAAACAATTAATAGTTGTTTTATGCTCCAAAGAAATACTAGGAGGAAAACAATTAATAATTGTTTTATACTCCAAAGAAAACACTAGGAGGTAAACAATTAATAATTGTTTTATGCTCCAGAGAAAAACTAGGAGGAATATACATGGAAAAAACATTAGAACAGTTAAAAGCAGTTGCTAAAGAAGTTAGAAAAGATATAGTAACTATGCTTACAGAATCAGCTTCTGGCCACCCAGGTGGATCATTATCCGCTGTAGAAATTATGACTACTTTATATTTTAATGAGATGAATGTAAGTGTAGAAAATAAAAATGACCCAGACAGAGATAGATTTGTACTTTCAAAGGGACACGCTGCACCAGTATTATATAGCGTACTTGCTGAGAAGGGTTACTTTGATAAGAGTGAGTTAATGGGACTAAGAAAACTTGGTTCAATGCTTCAAGGGCACCCAAATATGAACTATGTACCTGGAGTAGATATGTCTACGGGTTCTTTAGGTCAAGGGATTTCTACAGCAGTAGGAATGGCTCTGGCTGGAAAACTTGATAAAAAAGAATATAGAGTTTATTCACTACTTGGAGATGGAGAGCTTGCAGAAGGTCAAGTATGGGAAGCTGCTATGTCA
This sequence comes from Bacillota bacterium, assembly GCA_021779235.1. Classification (GTDB taxonomy): domain Bacteria; phylum Bacillota; class Clostridia; order Clostridiales; family Clostridiaceae; genus Clostridium_AD. The sequence goes on along the minus strand of JAJYBA010000107.1, from coordinate 1,797 downwards.
GCTGCACATTATAAGCTTGATAATTTAACAGCTTTTGTAGACCATAATGGACTTCAAATAGATGGTAAAGTTTCTGAAGTTATGGGTTCTGATCCAGTAGATGCTAAATTTGAAGCCTTTGGATGGAATGTTATTTCTATCGATGGACATGATTTTGTGCAAATTAAGAACGCTATAGAAGAAGCTAAGAAAACAAAAGGAAAACCAACAGTTATAATTTGTGAAACTATAAAGGGTAAAGGCGTGTCCTTCATGGAAAATGAAGCTAGTTGGCATGGGACTGCTCCAAGTAAAGAGCAGTGCGAAAAGGCTTTAAATGAAATCGGAGGTGCAGTATAATGGGTAAAGTTGCAACAAGAGAAGCTTATGGTAAGGCTTTAGCTAAATTAGGTCTAGAAAATGAAAATATAGTTGTTTTAGATGCAGATTTATCTAAATCTACTAAAACAGCAGATTTTAAAAAAGTTGCTCCTGAAAGATTCATTAATATGGGTATTGCTGAAGGAAATATGATGTCTGTGGCTGCAGGACTTGCTAGCTGTGGAAAAATTCCCTTTGCAAGTACTTTCGCTATATTTGCAGCAGGAAGAGCTTTTGAACAAATAAGAAATTCTATCTGTTATCCAAAATTAAATGTTAAAATTTGTGCAACACATGCAGGGTTAACAGTAGGAGAAGATGGTGCCTCTCATCAGGCTATAGAAGATTTAGCTTTAATGAGAAGTATACCAAACATGGTTGTTATAAGCCCAAGTGATGATGTTGAAACAGAAGCAGCTATAAAAGCTATTACTGAATATCATGGACCTTGCTATGTAAGACTTGGAAGATCAGGAGTTGAGACGATAAATAATAATCCTGATTACAAATTTGAGATTGGAAAAGCTGTAACACTTAGAGAAGGTAAAGACGCAACAATAATAGCTACAGGAATTATGGTAGATGCTGCTTTAGAAGCTTATAACATGTTAGCAGAGGAAGGCATAAAGGTTAAAGTGTTAAATATACACACTATTAAACCTATCGATGAAGATGCAATTATTGCTGCAGCTAAGGAAACCGGACTAATTGTTACTGCTGAAGAGCATAGCATTTTAGGTGGACTTGGTTCAGCAGTAGCTGAGGTTGTTACTTCAAACTATCCAGTACCAGTTATGAGAGTTGGAGTTAAAGATACCTTTGGTGAGAGTGGTAAGCCAGAAGAGCTTTTAAAAGCTTATGGATTAACTGCAGATGAAATAGTTAAAGCTCTTAAAAAGGGCCTTGGCTTAAAATAATTTTAGAAATCCCTATGTATTTATGCATAGGGGTTTTTAATTTAGTATTTTCTTTTTTAACCTATTCTACACAATAATGTTTTTTATGATGTATTATGTTATAATACATCAAGAGTAAAGAATAGGGAGAGGGATATTTATGAAAGAAATTTTAAAAGATTTATTACGCTGTTTTAAATTATCATTAAAGATATTTTTAATCCCCGTAATTTTAGGAGCTGTGATTGGCGTAATAGGTGGGCTAGTTCACGGAAACTTAAATCTTCAAGGGATATTAAAATCAGTAGACACTACGTCTATTAGAATATCTTGTTTTGGCTTAGCTATTTCAGGCATAGGCTTTATAAAAAGAGATATGTTGGAGCCTTTAAATTATGAAGAGAAATGGATGGAGTATTTTAATAGATTTAATTTAGTTGGGGTAATATTTTTTATTTCCTTATTCATGTTAGCATATTCAACAATTATCGATTTAGTTTTATTTAAAATATATTAATTAGCACCAAAGGTGCACTAATAC
>JAJYBA010000106.1 GCA_021779235.1 Bacillota bacterium | reverse complement strand
CTTTGCTCTCTTAATGCACTTATAATAGCCGGGTGACTATGTCCTAGACAATTTACCGCAACTCCAGATACAAAGTCCACATATTCCTTACCATCTATATCATAAAGTTTGCAGCCAAGTCCTTTTTCAAAAGTAACATCATACCTTCCGTAGGTGTTCATTATACAATCTTTTGACATTGATTTGCTCCCTTCGCCGTTATAATTTTAGTTCCAGCATTCTTAATTATATTTGTTAATAAACTGTGTTTTTTTCTTCCATCTACTAAATGAACATTTTTTGTTCCTTTAGTAATTGCAGCAACACAACACTCAAGCTTTGGAATCATGCCTCCATAAATAATGCCTTTATCTATAAATTCTTTAGTTTCCTCTACAGTAATTGAGGATAAAAGCGTTGATGGGTCTGATATATCTGTATATACCCCGTCTATATCCGTCATAATTAATAATTTTTCTGCCTTTAACACACCACTTATAAAGGCTGCAGCATAATCTGCATTTATATTGTAACTATTTCCTTCCTTATCTGATCCTATAGGAGAAATAACTGGAATATAGTTACTCTTTAGTAAATTCAATAATATACCCGTATTAACATTAACGACCTCTCCAACGAAACCTATATCAAGCTTTTTGTTGTTATCATATATAAACTTCTTCTTAGCTTGAATTAAATTGCTATCTTTACCGCTTATACCTATGGCATTTAGTCCTCTAATACTTAAACTGGAAGACAACCTTTTGTTAACATTACCTGATAATACCATTTCAACAATTTCCATAGTTGCGCTATCTGTAACCCTTAACCCTTTTATAAATTTATTTGGAGCACCAGTTTTTTTAAGCCATTTATTAATTTCAGGACCACCGCCGTGTACTATAACCACTTTAATACCAACGCTTGTCATAAGTTCCAAATCTTCCACAAAGGCTTCCTTAGCTTCTTCATTGTCCATTATACTACCACCATATTTTATAACAAAGGTCTTACCCTTATACTTATTAATTTGCAAAAAATCCTTTATATTTAAGTGATTATTTTTCTTACTCATTGTAACCCCCAGCTTAATATTTTGTCCTCAGTAATTATACTGCCACCTTAATATTTTGTCCTTCGTAATTATACTCCCGCATGAATAATTATTCAATAAAATTATTGATTTTTTTATAATTTTATTGCATAATAATCTTTGTTAATAAATCTAAAATAACAGAGGTGATATACTATGGTTAAAGCTGGTATAATAGGAGCCACTGGCTATGCCGGGGAACAATTGATATGGTTTTTATACAAGCATCCGGAAGTTAATGTGGAATTTTACTGTTCGCATAATCATGCAGACATCCCGTATAATGAAATTTATAATAACTACTATGGTTTCATAGAAGATATCTGCGTTAATATGGAAACTGCTATAAGCAAATTATCAAATATAAATATTCTTTTCATTGCCTTGCCGCATGGGAAGGCCTTTGAAATAACCGAAAAAGCCTTATCCTTAGGGGTAAAAGTAATAGATTTAGGTGCTGATTTTAGATTGAAATCTAAAGATGTATATGAAAATTGGTATGGAGTTAAACATGAAAGTGAAGAACTTCTAGAAAATGCAGTCTATGGACTTACTGAATTAAATAGAGAAGCTATAAAAAAGTGTAATTTATTAGCTAACCCTGGATGTTATCCTACAGCTACTATCTTAGCCCTTACTCCACTTTTAAAAAATAATTTAATAGACACAAACTCCATAATAGTTGACGCTAAATCTGGAGTATCTGGAGCTGGAAGAGCTGCAAGTATTGGTTCACTTTTCACAGAATGCAACGAATCAATTAAAGCTTATGGAGTCGGTACTCATAGACATACTCCAGAGATTGAACAAGAGCTAAGTAAGGCTTCTGAAGAAAATGTAGTTATATCTTTTACTCCTCATCTAGTACCAATGAATCGTGGAATTTTATCAACTTGTTATGCCTCCTTAAAGAGTGACTTAACTACAGAAGAACTGATAGCTTTATATAGAGATTTCTATAAGGATGATTATTTTATAAAGATTATCAATGGATTACCTGAAACTAGATGGGTAAGAGGGTCTAATTTATGTCATATTGGAATAAAGGTAGATAAACGTACAAAAAGAGTAATCGTAATATCTGCCATAGATAATTTAATAAAAGGTGCCGCTGGTCAGGCTGTTCAGAATATGAATCTTATGTTTGGATTGGAAGAAACTACAGGCTTGGAAATTATAGCCATGGCACCTTGAAAACCAGTATAAATATACAATAAATTTCATTTATGTTTCTAAAATCAATATTTGTTTTTAACCAGTTCTTAACACAATATACGTTGTGTTTCCATTCAATATTATGTATAATTACTCACAGAAATAATGTGATATTAAGGGGGTAGATCCATGGAAAAAATGTCCTTTGAAGTTAGAAAAGCTGTTGCTAGCGACATTGAAGAAATCCGAATACTCGCAAGAGAATCTTTTAAAATGTATACTGAAAATGCAGGGATTACAGGACTTGTTGCACCTCTTGAGGAAACCTACGAGGATGTAAAAAAAGTTATAGAAACTACTGAGGTTTTTGTAGCACTAGCTAACGAAGAAGTTATTGGTAGTGTGCGAATTGAAATTAAACCTGACAATACTGCTTATTTAAGTAGATTTGGTGTTTCAGCCTTACATCAAAATAATGGTATTGGTAAAATACTAATGAATGCAGTTGATAACTCTATGAGAGAATTAGGTATTACTTGTTTATACCTTCATACTGCATCTAGAATGTTTTCCCTGATTAGATTTTATTATGGAAGAGGTTTCTATATAGAATCGACTACTAATGATCGTGGATATATTAGAGCACTATTGTGTAAGGAATATGAAGCAGAGAGTGTTTGTGAGGATCGTGCAGTTTAATTATAATCTGAGGTGATATAATATTAGTTGTGTTGGCACTATTTTTACTTTAAATAAATGAAAGAGGATATTTAGAAGCTCCCTTGTGGACATGGATTTGCCCATTCTTCTAAACATCCTCTTATTAATTGGGTGCCACCCACGTGGCAAGTGGCAAAAGTGACAAGCCCAAGCATATAAAAAGACTGTAACAAGATTTGAACTCAACTAAATCTTATTACAATCCTTGCTTTTATTCCACCTGCGTTATAAGTCTCCTCATGATATCCCTTAATTTCACTTCTCCAATATCCTCAGGAGCTATAATTATAACTAATTTTATGCCGTTATCTGATTGATCCCATTTAAAAGCTTTGATATCCAATATGGCACCCTCAGGAACGTATTCCTCAATGTCCATTCCAATTTCTTCCGCTAAGGAAAGGTATTCTTCAAATAATTCATCTTCTGTTAATTCATTTATATCACAGTCTTCTTCCATTACACCATTTAAGGTATTTATATCTACACTTAAATTATAAGCTAATATGTCCTCTCTCTTTGAACCTTTGCTCATGTCTTTAACTACCTTAAATTCTGTGTTTTTTTCAATTATCTCTTTTATATCTTTACTATCTACGATTTCATTACCAAATCCTACGTACATCTTTTATTCCTCCTTATGGTGCCGGTGCCACCCACATGACAAGTGACATCTTATTATATTATACTATTTTATTCCTAGAAATCAATTTACTTATGGTTGAAGGTGCAACTTCCCTACCTAGAACCTAAAAAGCTCCATAAGCTCTTCCTTGGTAAGCTTCCCTAGAACATCACTATTAGTAAGTTCCCCTGTAATTACACTGTCTATTAAATCTTTTTTGTTTTCTTGAAGTAGAATAATTTTTTCTTCTATAGTTCCTTTAGCAACTAACTTAATTACTTCTACTACATTTCTTTGACCAATTCTATGTGCCCTATCTGTTGCTTGATGTTCTACTGCTGGGTTCCACCATGGGTCAAAATGAATAACTAGATTTGCTGAGGTTAAGTTAAGGCCTGTTCCCCCTGCCTTTAGTGATATTAAAAATACTTTTTTCTCTTCACTGTTATTAAATTCATCTACTAATTTAATTCTATCCTTAGATTTTGTTTTTCCATCTAAATAAAGATAAGGAATTTCTTTTTCTTTTAAATTCTCTCCTATATTTTTAAGTGCAGAAGTAAATTGAGAAAATAATAGCACTTTCCCCTGTGAATCTATATGGTTTTCAATAAGCTCAGTTGCGACTTTTAACTTTCCACTTCCACCCTTGTATTCATCTATTACAAGTGAAGGATCTAAACAAATTTGTCTTAGTCTAGTTAAATAAGAAAAAACCTCTATTTTACCCTCACTGTTATTTTTCATTTTCTCTCTTACAGCTTTAATATAAGATTTATATACAGCCTTTTGAGCTGTAGCCATCTCAACAATGAATTTCTTTTCTATTTTATCTGGCAGTTCTTTCATTACTTCACTTTTAGTTCTTCTTAATAGAAAAGGTTTGATTAGCAATTTAAGTTCTTCTAAATCACCTTCTCTTTTAATGATAAATTTTGATTCGAAAACTTCTTTGGAATATAAATAATCAGGCATTATAAAATCAAATATAGACCAGAGTTCTGTCAAATTATTTTCGATGGGAGTACCTGTTAACGCAAATCTTACCTTGGCTTTAATTTCTTTAATAACTTTTGTATTTTGGGCTAAATAATTTTTTATATTTTGAGCTTCATCTATAATACAATAATCAAAAATAATATCTTCATATTGCTCTATATCCATTCTTAAAGTTCCGTAAGTTGTTAGTATTACATCATAATTCTTTAAATCACCTATTAATTTAAGTCTTTCACTCTTTTCTCCATGTACAATAGCAACCTTTAGACTAGGCGCAAATTTATCTAATTCCGCCTTCCAATTATAAATAAGAGAGGTTGGGCTAATGATAGCAGATTTTTTATTTTCTTCGGCTTCAGATAAGATAAATGCTATTGTCTGAATAGTTTTTCCCAGGCCCATTTCGTCCGCTAATACTCCTCCAAAACCTAATGTATCTAGGCTTTTAAGCCACTTGAAGCCATCAATTTGATAATCTCTAAGTGTAGTTTTCAGGCTCATTGGTACTCTTATATCCATATTATTTATATTCATTAAAGTATTTTCTATATCCTTTAATACTTCAGTACCTTTAATAAATTCAAGGTTCAAGTTTTTCAGCTTTTCATTTAAGTATAATGCCTTACTTTTTTCTATTTGTATTAAACCAGCTTCTATCTTTTCATTGGTATTTAATATTTCTATTAAGTTAAAAAAATTCTTAACTCCATCATCTTCAAAGTCTAGAAAATTATTATCCTTAGTTTTGTAGAATCTATTATTTTGCTTAAAGCTTTCTAGTATACTATTTAATTCCCTATTTTCAATATCCTTAATACCATAGGAAAAATCATAATAGCCATCCTTTTCTTGTAGCTCTGCTTCAATAGACGATGAATCATATATTTTCCTGTGTTTAAGTCCTTTTCCAAAGGTAACATTTCCTAGGGAATGTAGATTATTTTCACTCTTACTTAGGATATCAAATAGTTCCTCATCACCACCTATAAAGAGTAATCTCTCATTTCTTTTTATAAATCTATATTTTTCTAGCTCCATAAGGATTTTGCCTTCTTTTTTGTAGTCACGTATAATTGTATTTTTACTATTATCATCTTTTAATATGTTAATTTTCTCATTGCCATAAACCACTTTTATTTCACAATAAATATTATTTTCTACCTCATATATATGAAACTCTGGTTTTATGAAATTTGCTGAAAAGGATTTCACCTCTTCACTAATATTAATATTACTTGATATACTGCTTATGA
>JAJYBA010000105.1 GCA_021779235.1 Bacillota bacterium | reverse complement strand
TATCGTAAAAACTTCATCAGCAATTTTTGATTTAGAAAATTGTAAAGAATCCTTTAGTAAACAAGAATTAGTAGATAAGCTAAATGTAATTAGTTATCCATCGAAATACGAAAGATTCCATGAAGATGGAAAATTAGTTACGGTGGATTATTATAATAACTTAATCCGAAATTGTAATATTGAAGAGTTAATAGACTTTAACAATATTAAATATGGGATAACCATTAAAAAGACAGTCATGAGGACATTTCCAACTTATGATAGAGTATTTAAAATAGGAGATAACTATGAATTTGATAGATTTCAAGAGACAGCTGTTTATCCAATTGAGCCGCTTGTAATTCTTCATACAAGTGCGGATGGTCAGTGGTATTTTGCACAGATGTACAATTATTTAGCATGGATACCTAAAAAAGATGTGGCAACATCTAACAAAGAAGAGCTTTTTGATTATCTTAAAAAAGAAGATTTTATAGTAACTACAGGAAAAAGGGTATTTACAAATTATAATCCATTAGAAGAACAGTTATCAGAAGTGAGATTTGATATGGGTATTAGAATACCTCTTGCCAATATCGAGGAAATAGAAGAAGATGTTTATGACCAAAATCCTACAGGTAATTATGTTGTAAAAATACCCACGAAGGACGAGGTTGGCAATGTAGAATTCAAATTAGCTTTAATCGCAAGGAGTGAAGAGATTTCAGTAGGGTACTTGCCCTATACTAGAGAGAATATCATTGTTCAAGCTTTTAAATTTTTAGGTGAAAGATACGGCTGGGGTGGAATGTTCAATGCTAGAGATTGTACAGGCTTTATAATGGATGTTTACAGAACTATGGGTATTAAGCTTCCTAGAAATTCAGAAGAACAGGGAAATCTTGAACTGGGTAATTTCTATGAAATGCCGGAAAATATGCCTATAGCAGATAGAGAAAAGCTTCTGGATACGTTGATGCCTGGAACACCGCTTTATATGAGTGGGCATGTAATGCTTTATATAGGTAAAGAAAAAGACAAATATTATACTATTCATGATTTTTCAGGCTTTTATAATCTGCAGGAGGATGGAAGCTTAAAGTATTATAAATGTCGTCAGGTAATGGTTGCGCCCTTGTGTATTGGATTATCAGATGATGGTAAAAAATATATTGAAGGAATATATGGTGCGAGAGACTTTACTTTAAGGGATTAACATTATATAAGGCATCTTGAAAAAAATCGCAGATAGCGCTTATATACACCATATTTTGATACTATTAATTAAGGAGTGACTAAAATGAAAATAGTTGATATTAAAATTGGGAGAATTTCTGTACCCTTAAGAAGACCTTTTAAAACTGCATTAAGAACTGTAACTAGTGTGGAAGATGTTATTGTGAAAATAATTACGGATACTGGCAATGAAGGGTATGGTGAAGCACCCCCTACAGGAGTAATAACAGGTGATACTACAGGAGCTATTATAGGTGCCATTGAGGAACATATTAAAAAAACACTTATAGGTATGGACATAGACAACCTTGAAGAAATAATGAAGAGACTAGATAAATCAGTAGTGAAAAATACAAGTGCTAAGGCAGCAATAGATATTGCAATATATGATTTATATGGACAACTTTATAATGCACCACTGTATAAGCTAATGGGTGGGTATAGAAAAGAACTACAAACGGACATTACCATAAGTGTAAACGAGCCTGAGCAGATGGCAATAGACAGTCTAGATGCCATAAAGTTAGGTTATGAGACCTTGAAAATTAAGGTAGGAATGGATGCAAATAAAGATCTTGAAAGAATGAAGGCTATAAGGCAAGCCGTGGGCTATGATGTGAATTTGAGAATAGATGCCAATCAAGGTTGGTCACCAAAACAAGCTGTATACACACTCAGAAAAATGGAGGATACAGGCTTAAATATTGAATTAGTGGAACAACCGGTACCTGCTCATGATATAGAAGGGCTAAAATTTGTAACAGATAACATTCATACTCCTGTTTTAGCAGATGAGAGTGTATTTTCACCAATAGATGCCTTAAAGATACTTCAGATTAGGGCAGCAGATTTAGTAAATATCAAGCTTATGAAAACTGGTGGATTACACAATGCACTAAAGATATGCTCTATGGCTGAAATTTATGGAGTGGAATGCATGATTGGATGTATGCTAGAAGCCAAGATAAGTGTAACAGCAGCAGTACATTTAGCCTGTGCAAAAAGTATAATAACAAAAATTGATTTGGATGGTCCAGTGCTTTGTAGTGAAGACCCTATTGACGGAGGGGCAATTTTTGAGAATTGTAAAATTTCACTTGTGGATGATATTGGCCTAGGGTTTAAAAATGTTCGAGGGGTAAGATGGATTTAGATATAGGAAAAGGTGACATTTAAATATAAAAATGAAGCAGGTCTTAAAAAAATACATTCATAATTCCATGAACATAAAAAAGTACTATCAAGACTTATTGAATACAGTAAGCTTGATAGTACTTTTTTAAAGTTTAGAGCTAGAGATTATTTGATCTTTAATTTTGCTATAAGCATAATCTAGTGAGGAATCTAAATTATTATTATTCTTTCCTCCACCTTGTGCAGAAAAGGCACTTCCACCACCTTTGCCATCTATTAGGGTTATGGCATCTTTTAAAAGGGAGTCCATGCTAACGATCTTTAAATCCTTTGAACACATAAATAAAAGATTTGCTTTATCCTCAGATTTTACTCCAAATAAAACTATAACCTTTGGAGAAGATACTAATTTTGTTGCTAAGGTATTAGCGTATTTTAAATCACCATTATCATAAATGCATTTTAGCACCTTAATATCTTCTATTTTTCCCGCCTCAGCTAACATGTTTTGAACTTCATACTCAGCAATCTCAGCCTTTAGTGCTCTTTTTTCCATAAGTGCCTTATTAAGTTCACCAGAAAGACGTTCTACTTCGGATAAAACTGCAGCATTATTGCATGATAAAAGTTTAGACATTTTTTCTACGGCATCATGTTTTGTTGCATAATCAGAAACTGCCCTTGCTCCACACATAAATTCAATCCTTATTCCACTCTTATATTTCTCAACCTTTGTAATCTTAATCAATTGCACCTCAATAGTAGAACGAGGGTGTATGCCACAGCAAGGGTTTACATCCACATCAGCTATTTTAACTATCCTAATTTTTTCCCCAACTTTCACTGGGATTTTTTTAAGAGATAATTTTTTTAGTTCAGAATTTGTTGGATACAGTACTTCTACGTTAATATTGTCTAAAACTATTTTGTTGGCCTTTTTTTCAGCGGCTTTAATTTCATCACTATTCATAGCTTTGTCGATATCAATACTTGCAGAATCTTTTCCTAGGTGAAAACCAATGGTTGTTCCATTAAACAAGTCAGCAATACAAGCAGAAAGTATATGCTGGCCAAGGTGTTGCTGCATATAGTCAAATCGTGTGTCCCAGTCTATACTACATTTAACCTTGTGGATTTTTAAAGGTTTTACTTCAACTACGTGATATATCTTTTCATCTTCTTCATATACATAAGTTACTGCAGTACTGTTTATGTATCCAGTATCACTTGGCTGACCACCACCTTCAGGGTAAAAATAGGTTTTATCTAATTCAACATGATACTTATTTTCTTTTTCAATTACATTTATAACTTCAGCTGTAAATTCCTTTTGATATGGATTTTCATAATATAACTTTTCCAAATTTGAACATCTCCTTTTACTAACAATGATAGCTTAAAATATATGGTGTATTTTTAATTTGTGAAAATTTTAAATACATAATTAATTAGACTACAGAAATACGTTTCTCTGCTTAATCTATATATTTTACCATAAAAATATGAAACTGTTCAGCTATTAAAATTATTTAAATTTACTGTTATTATGATTAAACCACAAAATTAATGTACGCATGACTTATAAAATTTATCTTTCATTACTTGCATAAGAGTTTGAAACAAGAAATTTAATTAACAAATTCTAATCTTTTGACCAGTTAATATTTTCTAACGCTCACATTCGGCGTCCTGCCTCAGGTTCGCTAGCCTGCCTTCCTAGCAGGCTTACGAAAATTTTACCTGCTCAAAAGAAGAATTTCTAAATTAAATTTAAATAGTTTCTTCACTCCTTATTGCAAGCCATTCCAGATAAATTTCATAAGTCTAGTAACTCAATATTTTTTATGATTTAATCTTGTTATTAATTTGTTAAAAATATCCCTTCCATTTATCATTATTTTTAATGTCATAAAGCCTGTCTTGCAAAAACTAATGATAAGGTGGTGACCATCGTGAGTGAAGGCCAAATTATTGAGATTTACAATCAAGGTATTTCTCAAGTTATAGGTGTTATTAAAGAATTATCAAACAAAATTAAAGCACTAAATTCACAAGCAGAAACACTCTCTAAAGATAATAAGGCTCTAAACGAGTGTGTAAAATCATTAGAAAGCCAAGTGAATAATAATAGTAACAACAGTAGCAAACCTCAATCGTCAGATGGGTTAAAAAAGAAAACCAAAAGCTTAAGAACAAAATCAGGTAAAAAACCTGGCGGTCAGAAGGTCATGAAGGATAAACATTGTGCCTAAATGATGCTCCTTTACCTTTTCATAAAATCGAAGATTTTGAAATAAAGTATGATAAAATACTTAAAGCTGGTTTTAATGAAGACTATGCTAAAAATATTGAATTATACTCTAAAAAGAAGGTAAGGAAAAGTATAAGTCTTAATTTGCTTAATAGATTAAGTGGATATAAAGAATAAATTTTTGATTTCATATATGATTCTGATATACCTTTTGAAAATAACGGTTTGGAGCGTGATTTACGTATGGCTAAGGTAAAACAAAAAATCTCAGAACTTTCAGAAGCTCCGCTTAAAGAGGTATCATACCTCTTTTTAGTGTGCATAAATTTAATATTAACACCTTACTGTCAGATGCATATAATATTTTAAGTTAGAGTGTTTTTTATAGCTTAATAGTTAGAAAGATAAATCATAGTCGTGAAGGTGAAAGCATATAGGAGTGTGACAGATAGTATATAATGAGTCTGTTAACAAATGCTCTACTATCAGAACATCCTAAATGCCGAACCTTCATGGATGCTTAAAATTGTAGCTGAATATTTACAAAAATATTATGGCACAGTATAAAATATTAGCAGGGGACTATTAAAACTGCATAAATAAAATGCGCAAACTCATCTTTATAGTAAGTTTGCGCATTCTAATATATAAATTTTGGATATAGAAATAATAATTTCTAAGCTAAATCATTTAAATTAATAAATTCAGGTTTTAAAGCTGTATATATTCGTTTATAAATATCATGATATTTACTGTATAATACACTATTTTCATTAATTGGATTTTGTGAAGTAACATTATGAATAATAGTATCACAAGCCTCTATTACGGATGAGTAAACGCCTACACCTACCAAAGCTAAAATTGCTACTCCTAGAGCAGGTCCTTCGCTAGAGTTAATAGTAACAACTTCGCAGTTAAACATGTCTGCTTGGATTTGTCTCCAAATTTCACTTTTGCCGCCACCACCTGAAGCCCTTACTTCATCAACTGTTATACCCATTTCGTTAATTATATCCATGCAATCCACAAGGCTATAACCTACACCTTCCATAATAGATCGAAGCATATGATTTTTATTATGTCTTGCAGTAAGGCCAAAGAATACACCTCTTGCATAAGGGTCTAAGTGTGGAGTTCTCTCACCCATAAGGTAAGGTAAATACATAAGTCCCTCAGAGCCTGGTTTTACAGATTCTGCTTCCTTATTTAACTCCTCATATACATCCACACCTGAGGAGGCTGAATTTTGGTTTTCTAATACACATAAATTATCTTTAAACCA
>JAJYBA010000104.1 GCA_021779235.1 Bacillota bacterium | reverse complement strand
AGTTTTATATTTATTATTACTATTAACTTTATAACATGGAGATGAATATATATAAGTATAGTGTTTATATTTTACCATATATATATCATAAGAATTGGAGGTATTGATACAATGGATAAAAAATTAAAAGTTGGATTATTAGGTGGAACTGGATTTGTTGGTCAACGTCTTGTTACGTTACTTGAAAATCACCCTTATTTTGAAATAGCTGTTATCGCTGCTAGCGAAAGCTCTGCAGGTAAAACTTATTATGAAGTAGTAAAGGATAGATGGAAATTAGACTTGCCTATGCCTGAAAGCGTTAAAAACATAGTAATAAAAAATATAGATCAAGTGGATGAAATTAGCAATATGGTAGATTTCGTATTCTGTGCAGTTAATATGCCTGCAAATGATATAAGAGAAATTGAAGAAAGATATGCAAAAACTGAAACTCCTGTTGTTTCAAATAACTCTGCACATCGTAAAACAAATGATGTGCCAATGGTTATTCCAGAAATTAACTCTGACCATTTAGAATTAATTCACAAACAACGCCAGCGTTTAGGCACTAAAAAAGGCTTTATTGTTGTTAAGCCAAACTGTTCAATTCAAAGTTATGTTCCTGCTATAAGTGCACTTATGGAATTTAAGCCTAAAAAAATATTAGTTTGCACTTATCAAGCTATATCCGGTTCTGGAAAAATATTTTCAGACTGGCCAGAAATTAGTGATAATGTTATACCATATATAGGTGGAGAAGAGGAAAAGAGTGAACAGGAGCCCCTAAAAATTTGGGGTCAAATGGATAGCGATAGGATAGTTAATGCCTCTGAGCCTATAATCACAGCCCAATGCATACGTGTTCCTGTGTCAGATGGCCACTTAGCTGCAGTGTTTGTTTCCTTTGAAGATAAACCATCAAAAGAAACTATTTTAGAACATTGGGCTAACTTCAAAGGGAAACCACAACTTTTAGAACTTCCAAATGCCCCTAAGCAATTCTTAACCTACTTTGAGGAAAATGATAGACCTCAAACTAGACTAGATAGAGATATTGAAAAAGGCATGGGAATAACACTTGGAAGACTCCGAGAAGATAGTTTATTTGACTATAAATTTGTTTGCCTATCTCATAACACCCTACGTGGTGCAGCTGGTGGTGCCGTACTTACAGCTGAACTTTTAATGGCTGAAGGATATTTAACTTCAAAATAAGAAAATCATATATCATTACAATAGAATTTTTCTTTAATAAAGAGAAATCTTAGCTAAGTAATCCTTAATATATTTAAAATTAAAAAAGTACTTACACTGGAAGTTGGTGTAAGTACTTTTTTAATTGCTCTTGAAGTGCTTATCTATACTAGTCCTAACCCCTACAACAATTGAGTAACATGCTCCTAATATAGTAATAATTACATTAATTCTCTTCAGCCCTTTTATATCCCCATTCTTTATTTTTTACCACAATTTTATAATTGATACCTTTCTTAATCCCATATATAATTGTCTTCATCACCAGCGCTAAGTAACTTATTTATTTTATATATTGTGAAATGCAAAAAAATAACAAATCAAAAATACAATGAATATTTTTGATGGAGTAGGAAGATAGGTGACCTTCTATTTTATACTATCACACGATGTAGACTAGCATAATTACTAATTATTTTTTCAAATGCCTTATAAATAAAAATAATAGGAGAGTGCGTAGAATGAAAAAATTTAGTTATATGTTATTGGCTTTAGCAGTAGTTACAACCACTATAGTTTCACCTTTTAAACAGGTTAATGCCGCAGTTCAAACTTCAATAACAAGAAGTGAAGCTGAGCAAAGAGCGTTAAATATGATTAACTTAAATTGGACATACTCTAATATTAAAAATTCAAATCTCAGTGCTAACTATCTACAATTTGTTACTCAACCAACTCAGTTTAATAATGTTACAACATCACAAGTAACAGGCATTCCATATAATTGGGGTGGCTCAGATAGTTTAAATTCAAATTCTTACAATGCACCTTGGACTAACTTTTTAGATGCTATTAATAATAATGCCTATGCAGGTAATGTAAATACTGATGCTGGATATGGTTATATTCCTGGAACTGCTGGCATCGATTGTTCTGGATTTGTACAAGCTTCCTTTAACATTTCAGGTTATAAATTATCAACTTCAACATTATTCAATGAATATTTTACTAAAATAAATTTAAGTGATATAAAGCACATGGATATACTTGATAAACCCGGCGATCACGTTGTGATTTTTGATAAATGGGGTTCAAGGAACGGAGTTTCTGGAGCTTTCACCTATGAAGCAACACCGGATCAAACTTATGGGGGAATACAAGGTACAAAACAATACTTTATCACTATGACAGAATTAAACTCAGGATATATACCTGGACGATATATAAATCTTATTGAAGATACTCAAACGCCAGCACCAACCCCTGCACCTATACAAACCACTCCAGCAATACCATCTAATGGATTTGCACAAGTATCAAATGTTAGTTTTTATGCAAACTTTAGGCTAGCTCCATCAACTAGCAGTTCTCTACTAGGTACTATAGCAAAAGGTACTATACTTCATTTAGATGAATACTCTTCTGGATGGTACAAGACCAGTTACAAAGGACAAATAGGCTTCGTATATGCTAACTTAGTTTCAGCAATCCCAACTAACAAATATGTTGCTTTAAACAACGTTTCTATGTTAAATATAAGAAGCCTTCCTTCAACATCTGGCTCAATACTTGGTGTAATATCAACCAATGAATATGCTGAAGTAATCGGCTCTTCTATTGACGGTAATTGGTACAAGATTAAAATTAATGGAATTGAAGGTTGGTCATCTAAGAAATATTTAAACTATATATATTAACAAAAACTAATAAAAACCTTCCTACTTCAAGGTAATTTTCACTTGAAGTAAGAAGGTTTTTCTCATGAGAATAATGGGGACGGTTAACAACTTTTAATATTTTTTTCCACTCACCACAAATATAGGGTTATTAGCCATCAGCATATAACTTTGCCCCTTTGTCTTGCTTACTTGAAGTTGTACACATTCTACTTCATAATTTAAGCCTTTTAAGGTCTCCATAGCCTTGTACACATTGTTTATGGTTATAAAGTTTAAAACAATATTTCTGTTTTTCTTAAGTTTACTTCCATACTTCTCAATAATTTCAGCTATATTTCCACCACTTCCGCCTACAAAAATAGCATCAAATTCTCCTACTATATTGGGTTCTATCTCCATAGCTTCCGCACTTACTATTTCTAGATTATCGGCTTTAAATTTCTCTTTATTTTGTTTTATAACCGCTAATGCGTCTCTATCTTTTTCTATTGCTATTACTTTACCTTTTTTACATAGCTCAGCTATCTGAATGCTTACTGATCCCGTTCCAGCGCCGATATCTAAAACCTTATAATCCTCTTCAAGTTCTAGCTTTGCCACACTTAGTATTCTTACTTCTTCCTTTGTCATGGGGCAATTACCCCTTATAAATTCATTATCCTTAATAAATTTCATGCTTTACCTCCATTCGGTCCATTAGGGACGGTTAACAATTATTTAGCTTTGTCTTATTCCGGAAAGTTTGGGACAGTTAATAATTATTTGAATTTGTTTTATTACTAATTTTACATAACATTTTTTATTTTTTATTATTAATGTATTTATTTAACTTATTTTAATATTATAAATAATAAAATTTTTATTGTTTCATTGCTTGTCCAATTTAAATAAATGTAAAATTAATATACATTATAATCTAAATTTTTAATTTATTACCAACACAAATAGCAACAAATTAAATATTAGCAAGCATAGCACTTAATAAACTCCTCAATAATATTACTATATTTCTCCTTTGTTCCGATAAACTCAATACCTATAGTGCTTAATTTTGATACCCTAGCTTGTGTAATATTTCCAAGCACATTACATATATCACTAGATCTAAAATTGCAAAGACTTCGCATTAGAACAACTATTAACGATCTTGCTTCTACAAGCTTTCTACTATATTTCATGTGAATTTTATCCTTTGGTATATCCATCTTTAATGTTACAAATTCTATTATAGCCTCTGGTTTAAAGTTTCTTATAATTATTTTTCTTTCACTTATATACAGTGTTTTTTCATCTTCAAATTCAATTTCTTCCTTTAATTTTTCTTCATTACATCTAAAAATAAGGTTATAATAATTTTTCCTTGCACTTTTAAGGTTATTTCCAAAAAGACTCATAACAAATCCATAATCCACTAACTTAAAAGAGTCGCGACTTTTCCCTAGAAATATTGCTAAACTAGAAAAGCTATACTTTTCAGGACAATTTTTATAGCCCTCAACGTCAGTAGGGTTATTATGCACATAGAGTGATACAGTCTTCAAATATCTTTCATTATTAACTATTTTACTTTTAAATCTATCTTTAAAAAGATGTCCTTCTCTTTTATATTTTTTATTAAAATACATTGCATAAGAAAAATTTATTCCATGCATTATTTTTGAAATATCTGCACCATTTGTATCAATTACTAAATGTGAATGGTTATCCATAATACAATACCCGTAAAATTTAAAATTGTACAACTGTTTATACTTCTTTATAATACTTAGATACCTGTTCTTATCCTCCGCATCCTTGAATAAATCTACTTCACTGATACTTTTGCACATAATATGAAAAATAGCATCATCTGCTTTTAATCTTGCCTTTCTTGGCATAAAAATCACCTCTCCACACAAACTTTTCTTTAAATTCTTGCCCATGTATTGAGGTGATATTCATATTTCTTAAGTAATGTTTAAATAGTTGTTAACTGTCCCCAATTACCCGATTACTTAAAAGTCCTAAACACTTCTAAGAATCTCTCAATATCCTCTTCCGTATGCTTAACACATAAGAATATTGCCTCAAATTGAGAAGGAGCAATATTTATTCCACTTTTTATCATATGTTCAAAGTATCTTGCAAATAGCAATGTATCACTAGTTTTAGCATCTTCAAAAGTTTTAACTTCTTTCTTTTGCGTAAAGAACGCTGTAAGCATTGAACCACATCTATTAACTACCATAGGAATTCCTTTTTCTTTTGCAATTTCTAATAGTCCCTTTTGAAGTTTTTCAGAAAGCTTATCCATGTGTTCATAGAAATTTGGGTTATTATAAAGCTTAGTTAATGTTTCATAACCTGCTGCCATTACTACGGGATTTCCTGACATAGTGCCAGCTTGATAAACTGGTCCCATAGGTGATAATTGCTCCATTATCTCTCTTTTCCCTCCATAAGCACCACAAGGAAGTCCGCCTCCCATGATTTTTGCATATGTTACTAAATCAGGTGCTATTCCATAAAGGCTTTGTGCTCCTTTATAGGCTACTCTAAATCCACTCATTACTTCATCAAAAATAAGTAGACTCTTATATTTATCACATAAATTTCTAAGCTCTAGTAAAAATTCTTTTTCAGCAGGTATAACTCCCATATTTCCTGCTACTGGTTCAATAATTACACCAGCAACATCTTCACCATACTTCTCGAATACCGCTTTTACACTGTCAATATTATTGTAATCCGCTATTAATGTATTTTTAATACTTTCTTCTGGAACACCTGCAGAGCCAGGTATGCCCTCTGTCAATACTCCTGAACCTGCCTGAACTAGAAAACCTTCAAAATGTCCATGATAGCAACCTGCAAATTTTATTATTTTATTTTTTCCTGTGTATCCTCTTGCAAGCTTAACAGCACTCATTGTAGCTTCTGTGCCTGAGTTAACCATTCTAATCATATCTACATTCTCTAAAGTAGTGCACATATGCTTTGCTACTTTCAACTCCAAATCTGTAGGTGCACCAAAGGCAATTGCGTCAGTACAAGTATTTTGTATAGCTTTTACTACATCTTCATCACTATGCCCAAGTATCA
>JAJYBA010000103.1 GCA_021779235.1 Bacillota bacterium | reverse complement strand
CAATGGAGATTTTAAATAAAAAAGGAAACATACCCAAAAAAACTATATTGAAAAGTGATAAAATTATAATGGCAAATGTAAATGAATACTTAAATAATAAATCTAAGAACCTCGTAGATAAAAAGGAGATAGTCCTAGGGTATGCTCAATTGATTTCAGAAAGTAGATGGAGAGATGCAGACGCTAAATCAATTAAAGTTGCAGCCAAGGACGCAGGTATTAATTTGGATTTCAGGGAAGAAGGTTATACCCAAGAAGATCAGAAAGCATTAATTAGGGAATTAATTAAAAAGAAAGTAGATATAATTGCCTTTTCCCCTTTTGTGAAGTCTGGATGGGATGATGTTTTGAAAGAGGCAAAAAATGCAGGAATTCCAGTTATTCTAAGCGATAGAAGTGTTGATTCAGATGATTCTCTTTGGGCCTGTAATATTGGTTCAGATTTTTTCGAGGAGGGAAGAAGGGCTGCAAGATTATTATTAGAATATTTTAAGGACAAAGAAGTAAATATCTTTGAACTTAAAGGAAACATAGGATCAGCACCGGAAATTGAAAGAAAAGCTGGATTTTATGAAGTAATTAAAGAATATCCTAACTATAAAATAGTAGCAGCTGATACCGGAAATTTTAACTTTGAAAATGGAAAAGAAGTAATGAAGAAATATCTTAGCACAATGAGCAAAGATATTAATGTGGTATACGCTCATAATGATGATATGGCGCTTGGAGCCATAGAGGCTATTAAAGAGGCAGGGCTTATTCCAGGAAAAGATATTATCGTAATTGGAATAGATGGAACTAGACAAGCTCTGATGTCTATAATAAAAGGTGACATGTATTGTACTATAGAGTGCAACCCACTTTTAGGTCCACAATTGATGAAAACTGCTAAACAAATAATGAAGGGTGTTGAAGTTCCAGTAAAAATCGTAAATGCTGAAGATATATTTACCAAAGTTAATTCAGCAAAAGAAGTTAATAATAGGCAATATTAGAAGGTATAGCTCTGCAACATTAGGGCTATATTTTTTTGTTCCAAATAGTACCAATAATAACCGAATAATGTAAATACATTAATTAGAAATTACCATACAATTAATGTAAACGATTCATAATATTAATCAGGGGGGTTTATTAATGAAAAACAAAAAAATAATTGCATTTATATCAGCAGCCATTTTAGCTACTACAATGTTTATTGGATGTGGCGCAAAGAATTCATCTAATAGTGGAAATGCTACAACACCAGCACCAAAAACTGAAAGTAAAAAATTGGTTATTGGTTTTGCTCAAATTGGAGCAGAGAGCGGTTGGAGGGACGCAGAAACAAACTCAGTAAAGGATATTCCAAATAATAATCCAGACATAGAATTAAAGTTTTCAGATGGACAACAAAAACAGGAAAATCAGATAAAAGCTATTCGATCTTTCATTGCCCAAAAGGTTGATGTTATAGCTTTAGCACCAGTAGTTGAATCAGGTTGGGATACAGTTTTAAAAGAGGCTAAGGATGCAAAAATACCAGTCGTTTTAATGGATAGAACTATAAAAGTTGCAGATGAGTCCTTATTTACTACTTTTATAGGTTCTGACTTCCCATTAGAAGGTAAGAATGCAGCTAAGTTTTTAACAGATAAGTATGGTAAAGACGGAAAAATAAACATAGTTGAACTTCAAGGAACTGTAGGATCTAGTGCACAAGTTGATCGTATGGCTGGATTTAAAGAAGGAATCAAAGATTATCCAGGATATAAAATTATAAAATCACAAACTGGTGACTTTACTCGTGCAAAAGGTAAAGAGGTTATGGAAGCTTTCTTAAAATCAGATGGAAAAAATATTCAAGTATTATATGCTCATAATGATGATATGGCAATGGGTGCTATTCAAGCAATTGAAGAATATGGCCTAAAACCAGGTAAAGATATCGTTATAGTTTCAATTGATGGAGTTAAAGATGCATTTGTTGCAATGTCACAAGGTAAAACTAACTGTATAGTTGAATGTAATCCACTACTCGGACCACAACTAGCACAAGTTGCAAAAGATTTAGCAGCTGGTAAGACAGTAGATAAATGGATAAAGTCTGATGAAGGCGTTTTTGTTGGAGTTGATGAAGCTACAAAGGCATTACCTGATCGTAAATATTAATTTATTGAATGTTTAATAGCATAGGAGCATGAAGGCTTTTTAGAAGCATTCAGCTCTTATGTTGTAAAAGAGACTTGTTATTTAAATTTTAAGAGGAGGGAAAGCTTGATGGCTGGCAGTAATATAGTTTTAGATATGAAAGGAATCTGCAAGACCTTTCCAGGAGTGAGAGCTCTTTCAGCCGTTGATTTTCAACTTGAAAAAGGTGAAATTCACACATTGATGGGCGAAAATGGGGCGGGAAAATCAACCTTGATTAAAGTACTTACTGGAGTACATCAAATTGACGATGGAAAAATATTTTTAGAGGGCAAGGAAATTAGGATTAATTCTACTGAAGCTGCTCAAAAACATGGAATTAGTACAGTTTATCAAGAAGTTAATTTATGTTCAAATTTAAGCGTGGCTGAAAATATTTATATAGGTCGTGAGCCAATGAAAAGGGGCTCAATTGACTGGGATACAATAAATAAAAATGCTAAAAAGTTATTAGAGGAGAGACTTAATTTAAAAATAGATGTAAAAAAATTATTGTCCTCTTATTCAGTAGCAATACAGCAAATGGTTGCAATTGCGCGTGCGGTTGACATTTCAAGAGGGATATTAATATTAGATGAGCCAACTTCAAGTTTGGATAGCAATGAAGTAAAACAATTATTTAAGACTATGAGAAAATTAAAAGCAGAGGGTATGTCCATAGTGTTTGTTACTCACTTTTTAGATCAAGTTTATGAAATATCTGATAGAGTAACTGTGCTTAGAAATGGTAAATTTATTGGTACTTATGAAGCAGAAAAACTTTCGAGAATCGATTTAATATCTAAGATGGTGGGCAAAGAATTAAACAATATAGAATACACCCATAAGAAATGTGGAGAACTGAGCATTAAGTCAATTGAAGGTAATTTTGTAAGATTAAATAAATTGGGTAAAAGAGGTACAATAGAACCTTTTGATATAGATATAAAGCCAGGAGAAATCCTTGGATTTGCAGGGCTACTCGGATCTGGAAGAACTGAAACTGCAAAATTAATATTTGGTATTGATAAAGCTGATCATGGAACAATAAAGATCCGTGGTAAGGAATATTCTTATATTTATCCATTAAAAGCAATTCAAGAAGGCTTTGGATTCTGTCCTGAAGATAGGAAGGTGGAAGGAATAATTGGTGAATTATCAGTTAGAGAAAATATAATATTAGCACTTCAATCCAGTATGGGAATTCTTAAATATTTGCCAATGAAAAAGCAAGTGGAAATTTCAGAAAAGTATGTAGAGTTATTAAAAATATCTACACCCAGTATTGAAAAAAGGATTGATAATTTAAGTGGTGGAAACCAACAAAAGGTAATACTAGCAAGATGGCTTGCAACGAATCCACAGCTTTTAATCTTAGATGAACCAACAAGAGGAATTGATGTAGGAGCAAAAAGTGAAATAATGAAACTTGTAATGAAGCTGGCTAGTGAAGGTATCACAATCATATTTATATCTTCTGAGCTTCAAGAAATGGTAAAGTGCTGTGATAGGGTATTAGTACTAAGAGATAGGATGATTATTAATGAACTATTGGGTGATGAAATACAAGAAGATTTCATTATGAAAACTATTGCGGAAGGAGGTAACAGCTATGGAAAAAACTAAAAATGATAATATCTTTTCAAGATTCTATAATATGACTATATTTTGGCCTTTGGTGTGTTTGATTACTATTATTTTCATAAATTTTATTATAAATCCTGGATTTTTAAAGATAGAAATGAAAGATGGTCATTTATTTGGAAGTCTAATAGATATATTAAATAGAGCAGCACCTCTTATCCTTATTTCACTGGGTATGACCATAGTAATTGCTGTGCAAGGAATTGATATTTCAGTAGGATCTATAATTGCAATTAGTGCCTGTGTTTCAGCAACAGTAATAGTAAGTAATGGTCCAGTAATTTTGGCTATTTGTGCAGGGCTATTTGTAGGACTGATTTGTGGCATGTGGAATGGGTTTTTAGTTGCATATATTGGAGTTCAGCCAATGGTTGGTACATTAATTCTGTATATTGTAGGTAGGGGAATAGCGCAATTAATAACGGATGGAAAAATACTAACCTTTACTAATAAATCCTTTATTTTCCTGGGAACTGGATATTTGCTCATACCTATACCAGTATACATTGCTATAGCAGTTACCTTGATAATGTATTTTATAATAAGAAAAACTTCTCTGGGACTATTTGTTGAAGCTATAGGAGTTAATAGGGAGGCTAGTAGATTTTCTGGAATAAATTCAAAAAAGGTAATTTTTGCGCTTTATGCAATATGTGGTTTACTTGCTGGCCTGGCAGGACTCATTATTTGCTCTAATATAAAAAGTGCAGATGCTAATAATGCGGGTCAATGGCTAGAACTTGATGCGATTCTCTCAGTAGTTATAGGTGGTACATCCATGTCAGGTGGAAGATTTTATTTAGGAGGAACTGTTGTAGGGGCATTATTTATACAAAGCCTTACTACAACTATATATAGTATTGGAGTTCCACCCGAGGTTACTCTTGTGGTTAAAGCAATTGTTGTTATAACAGTAGTTCTTATCCAATCTCCAATATTTAGAAAGATGCTAAATAGAAATAATATATTTAGAAATTATAAGACAAAGAAGGTGGCAGAGATATGAATGAGAAGGTGGTAAAGTTTTCTGGTTTTAAAATAAAGCAAGCTAATATTTCAATCTATGCCACTATAATATTATTTATAATATTATTTGGAATTGGGTCAATGAGGTACGATAATTTTTTTACATCTCAGGTATTTGCAAATTTGTTTATAGATAACGCATACCTTATAGTTGTGGCAGTGGGAGAAACTTTTGCAATACTAACAGGAGGTATAGACCTTTCAGTAGGTGCTATGATTGCCTTTGTAAGCATGATTTCTGCTGATTTACTTAAAAAAGGAGTAAATCCAATTCTAGTAATAATTTTTGTGCTATTAATAGGTATTATTTTTGGAACCCTTCAAGGCTTTTTAATTCAAAAATTTAAGCTCCATCCTTGGATTGTTACTTTGGCAGGTATGTTTTTCGCTAGGGGTTCCAGTTATTTAATAAGTATTAATAGTATTACTATAGAAAATAAGCTCTTTACCAATATATCCAGTTTAAGGGTACCCATTGGCTTTGGAAGTCATATTTCTGTAAATGTGGTAGTAAGTTTAGTGGTTGTTGTGGTTGCAATGTATATTTTAAAATATACTAAGTTTGGAAGAACTATATATGCTATTGGTGGAAATGAAAATTCGGCCATGCTTATGGGCCTCCCAGTAGCAAAAACTAAAATATTAGTTTATACATTTTCAGGGTTCTGTTCGTCTCTAGGTGGTGTTCTTTTCACAATATATACGCTTTCGGGATATGGGCTACATTGTAATGGTATGGAAATGGATGCTATTGCAGCCTGTGTAATCGGTGGGGTTTTACTAACTGGCGGAGTTGGATCTGCAGTAGGACCTATGTTTGGAGTACTCACTACTGGAGTTATTCAAAGTCTAATAATGTTTCAAGGCACGCTTAATTCATGGTGGACCAAGATTGCCGTAGGTATGCTATTATTCGCATTTATTGCGTTACAAAGAGTTATTGTAATTAGGAATGATAAAAGAAAAACTGTTATTTCCTAAGGCGCCAGAAAGCTAATAAAAAATCACATTATAATGCCCTCTTTATAAAATTAATATATAAAAAAGCACTCTATAATTTTCAAGAGTGCTTTTATATTGTGTAAAAATAGATTATGATAATAGTGTAATAAATTCCAAT
>JAJYBA010000102.1 GCA_021779235.1 Bacillota bacterium | reverse complement strand
TAGGCTTTTTATGGTCTGAGTGACAAGAATCGAACTTGCGACCTCATGAACCCCATTCATGCGCGCTACCATCTGCGCTACACCCAGTTAACAGCTTTATTATAGCATAAAATTTTACATTAATTCAATATCAAATTTAGCTTCGAGTTATAAGAAACACTTCCTATAACTCAAAACTACTATATAATAAAAAATATTATTATAATATAATACAAATCAAGCTGCCATTACCCTCATTTATAATTCTTTGTAGCGTCTTTTGAATTTTTACTTGAACGTCATCAGGCATCTTAAATAACTTATTCTGAAGACCTTCTTTTACTAATACTTCTAAAGATTTACCAAACATATTACTCTGCCAGATTTGAGATTTATCATTGTCAAACTGTTCTAAGATGGATTTATAGAACTCTTCACTTTGCTTTTCTGTACCCATAATAGGTGATACTTCTGTTTGGATATCTGCTTTAATAAAGTGAAGAGAAGGTGCTGAAGCTTTCAATTTAACTCCATATCTACCACCATGTTGCACAATTTCAGGCTCTTCTAAGGTCATTTCTGAAAGCTGTGGTGCTACGAGTCCATAGCCTTTTTCTTTAACATCTCTTAAAGCTTCTGCAATTTTGTCATATTCCACTTTAGCTCTAGAGAATTCGCCCATTAATGTTAATAAATCATTTTCACCTTTTATTTCACAAGCACAAGTTTCACCTAATATTTTGTAAAATAATTCGTGTTTAGGAATTATATTAACTCTAGCAGTACCTTCCCCCATATTCATTTCATCAAGTCTTGCAGAATCTAAAAAATCAACTTCTTTAAAGCTAAGTAGAGATTTATTTATATCTCTAACTTTAAAAATATCCTTGCACATATCTTTTAAGAACTTCATAAAGTTAATTTTTACCCAATGCTTAGAACTTAAATTTTCAATCCATTCTGGCATATCTATGTTAATTTCTTTAACTGGGAATTCTTTAAGAATTCTTTGGAATATATTAGCTATATCCTCTTCATTCATATTTATAACATCCATGACTTGCACTGGAACATCATATTTTTCTTCTAATTCTCTTGCTAAAACTGTTGTTTCAGGAGCAGCTGGATATTTAGAATTTAACACCATTATGAAAGGTTTATTGATGGATTTAAGTTCATCAACTACCCTTCCTTCTGCTTCTAAATATTCGTTTCTTTCTATACCTGTGATAGAACCATCTGTAGTAATTAAAAGGCCAATAGTTGAATGTTCATTTATTACCTTTTTTGTTCCAAGCTCTGCTGCTTCCTCAAACGGAATCTCATAATCATACCAAGGAGTTGTCACCATTTTAGGTGTCTCCCCTTCAGCGTATCCAAGCGCTCCTTTAACAATGTATCCAACACAATCAACCATTCTAACTTTGAATTTAGTGCCACCATCAAAGTCAATTTCAACTGCTTCGTTAGGTACAAATTTAGGTTCAGTAGTATGAATCGATTTCCCTGAACCGCTTTGAGGAAGTTCATCTTTAGCTCTTTCTTTTTTGTGAGGATTGTCTATTTTAGGAATTACCATAAGCTCCATAAATCTTTTTATAAAGGTTGATTTTCCAGTCCTTACGGGACCCACAACACCTACATAAATATCCCCTTGAGTTCTCTCCGCTATATCTTTGTATATATCAAAATTATCCAAGATATACCCTCCCAATACTTATTATTAACATTATAAATATATTTTAAAGAACAATAAATTATTACTACAGATTAAAAATATATATAAAAAACCCAATTTTTCATTAACTTCTTAACGAAAAATTGGGTTTTATAAATCAAGTGTTTAATCGTATGACGTACTTTTAAACCTCGTCCTTTTTATTTCTTGACATCAATTCGTATACTCCATATTTAGGGTCTTTACCTTCAAATAGTACTTTGTAAAGCACATCTGTAATAGGCATTGAAACCTGTTGCTTTTCTTTAAGTTCATAGAAGGCTCTTGTGGCTTTTATACCCTCAACTACCATTCCTATGTCCTCACAAGCCTTTTCCATAGAAACGCCCTTGCCAATCAAAATACCGGCTCTTCTATTTCTACTGTGCATGCTAGTGCAAGTTACTATAAGATCACCCATACCTGTTAGTCCATAAAAGGTTTCGGTTTTACCACCAAGCACAGTTCCTATTTTTATGATTTCACTCATTCCTCTTGTCATAAGCGCAGCCTTAGAATTGTCGCCGTAGCCTATACCATCTGACACACCTGCCGCTAAAGCAATAATATTTTTAACTGCTCCGCCTATTTCTACTCCAATAATGTCTTCATTAGTGTAAACTCTAAATTTACTAGTCATAAATACATCTTGAACTATATTGGCATACTCCATTTTTTTAGAAGTAACTACAACTGTTGTAGGTATATCTAAGGCAACCTCTTCTGCATGACTAGGACCTGAAAGTATTACTATGGGGTTATTTGGAATTTCTTCTTCTATAACCTCAGAAATTCTTTTTAATGAACCTTCTTCGATTCCTTTTGCAATGCTGACCACAATTTGATTTTGCTTTAAATGTGGTGCTATCATCTTGCTTAAGTCTCTTATTACATGTGATGGCACAGCGAGTACTATTATCTCACTATCACTTATAACCTCTTCTATATCCGTGAATGCTGTTACTCCTGCTGGTACGATAACGCTGGGTAAATATTTAATATTTTCTCTTTTAATGTTAATATCATTAATAACACTAAATTTCCTATCCCAAATGTTAACTTTTATTCCTTTTTTGGCAAGCATTACGGATAATGCAGTACCAAAACTCCCACCACCTAAAAAAGCAACTTTTGACATTCTATTCCTTCCTTTCCCTGAATATAAGTTTTATACCCGTTCCATTAAATTCAAAGCTATTTCTCAATTGATTTTCTAAATATCTTTCATAAGAGAAATGTAATAAATTTGGATCATTTACAAAGAATATAAATGTTGGTGGCTTAGTATCTACTTGTGTAACATAGAATATTTTTAATCTCTTAAGTGCTACTGTTGGAGGTTCTTTCATAAGTACAGCTTTATTTACAACCTCATTAATTATACCTGTAGAAATTCTTTTAGAATAATTGTCATAACATTCTTTTACTGTTGCTAATACCTTATGTACCCTTTGACCTGTTTTTGCAGATATAAATAAATAAGGTGCATATGCCATGAAGTTTAATCCTGCCTGTAATTTCCTTTTATACTCAGCCATAGTTTTGTCATCTTTTTCGATAAGATCCCACTTATTCACTATAACCATGATAGCTTTTTTCATCTCATGAGCAAAGCCTATAATTTTCTCATCCTGCTCACTTAATTCTTCCGTAGCATCTAGTATCAGTATAACAACATCTGCTCTCTCAACAGCTGCTAAAGATCTAATAACACTATATCTTTCAATTCCTTCGTGTACTTTACTTTTTCTTCTTATTCCTGCAGTATCTATAAGAATAAATTTACCTTCTTCAGTTTCTAATTTACTATCGATGGCATCTCTTGTAGTACCTGCAATATTAGTTACTATATTTCTTTCTTCACCAAGCATTTTGTTTATCAATGATGATTTACCAACATTAGGCTTACCTACCACTGCAACTTGAATATATTCTTCATTTTCTGTGTTAGAATAAACACTTTCAAAATGTGCTACTACTTCATCTAACATATCTCCAAGTCCAAGACCTTGAGTTGCGGAAATAGCTATAGGGTTACCTATCCCTAAATTATAGAATTCAAAAGCATTAGCTTCTAATTGAAGATGATCTATTTTATTTACTACTAATACTATTGGTTTTTTGCTCTGTCTAAGCATTTGAGCAACTTCATAATCAGAACCTGTAAGTCCTTGTTTACCGTCTACAATAAATACTATAACATCTGCTGTTTCTATAGCTATTTCTGCCTGTCTTCTCATTTGAGCTAAAATAATATCTTGACTTTCAACTTCGATACCACCTGTATCAATTATTGTGAAATTGTGTCTAAGCCATTCTGCATCAGCATATACTCTGTCTCTTGTTACACCTGGTGTATCTTCAACTATTGATATTCTTTTACCTGCTAACTTATTAAATAATGTAGATTTTCCCACATTAGGTCTTCCTACTATTGCTACGATTGGTTTTGCCATTATTCTTCCTCCCGACTATTTTGGTTTATTATATGGATTAAATCTTCTCCTGAATAATCACATATTAAAACTTTTGTATTTAAGCTTTTTTCTAAATCACTTACTGTAATGTTATCTAAGAATATTTGTTCCTCATAGTTTCCGAGTTCATATCCTTTTTTTAGCATATTGCTAGGAATTATTAAATAGTCCCCTAGTTTTTCATCCTTCAACTGATCAATGATGTCTTTTCCAGTTAAAAGGCCTGCTACTGTAATAGTTTCTCCAAAAAAATTATTCACTATTTCTTTAACGTCAATATTAATTTTGTTATTACTTGTAGTAATTTTTTCAGCTACCTTTAATATTTCAACGTAGGCTGAATGCCCTGTTATAAAGGTAAAGCTTCCCCTATTATTTGGCTTTAGGTTTGCTACATCTTCATCAATAACACTTCTAAGTAGTCTTATCATACCAATGCCATCTTCTAACTGTTCATAACCATCATAGAACTCTTCCTGTGGCACATCAATCTCTGCTGTAACGTAAAATTCATCAGATAATCTTATAAAAGGTGAGCTTATCTCACTAATATATTTCTCTTGCAATTCTTTTACACTTTCAATTTCTTGTGCTGCAGTTTTCTTATCATACAAGGTTAAATTAAATAAGCCTTCTCTGAACTTTGTTATTCCAACTGGTACTACCGCTAAATTTTCTATGCTAGGATAGAGTTTATATAAATCCTCAATGGTTTTTATAAGCTCTTTTCCATTATTAATACCTGAACAAGAAACCACTTGACAATTAATTTTAATACCAGCTTCAGCCAGTCTCTTTAACCTATCATACACGTTTCCAGCAAACTTATTGTTTAACATTATCTTTCTAAGCTCTGCATCAGTAGTGTGGACTGAAACATTAATAGGGCTTATCTTATATCTAATTATCCTATCGATGTCCTCTTCCTTCATATTAGTTAAGGTTACAAAATTACCTTGAAAAAATGATAATCTTGAATCATCATCTTTAAAATATAAGGTTTCTCTCATTCCTTCTGGCAATTGGTCAATAAAACAGAATATACATTTATTATGACAGCTCTTTGGCTTATCCAAAATGGCTTCAATAAATTGGATTCCTAAATCTTCATCATAGTCCTTCTCAACTTCAATTTCCCAAATTTCGCCGTCTGCCTTTTCAATCTCAATGTCAAGAAGTTCATCTGTAATTAAAAATTTATAATCTATAATGTCTATTACAGCATTGCCATTTATACTGATTAATCTATCTCCCACGACCAACTCAATCTCTTCTGCAATACTTCCTGGAAGTATCTTAGCTATTTGGTTTTTCATTTTTACCTCCTATTTGACAATAACCTTTCATCTACTTCATCATTTTCGATGCTGAAATATTAACGACTTCAGAATGAGACATGCCCCTTTGTATTCCTCTAGAGCAGATAACAATTCCCAAATGTTATCCTCACACTGAACTTTTTTCTTTTTCACAGCGTTTAGCACCCACTTATAGAAGTGGATTACTTCCCTTCTATAATGTCGTTAAAAGGTTTTATGAGGAATTAGAAATATTATATTCAAATTAAATATCATCTTTAAATGTATAATATTTAACTTATAATAAGCAATTATTTCAATAATAAATTATAGTATTCCATTAAGTTATATTACATGAATTAAATACCTAAGTCAACGTTATTAGTCTTTAAAAGCAGAAAAAAAAGCATATATCGCAAATTTTGCGCTTTTTTAGATACTTTATAGTAATGAATTTAAAATTATTATATAATTTACTACAGAGTAAAAATACCTCCTAAGAAGGAGGTATTAAAATGCTTCTAT
>JAJYBA010000101.1 GCA_021779235.1 Bacillota bacterium | reverse complement strand
GTTTGTGCTAGGTAGAGCTATAACTGTTGCAGTGCCAGCTGGGGCTATAACCTATATACTTTCAAATGTCATGATTGGGGATATTAGTATACTAGCTCACGCAGCAAATTTTATGAATCCCTTTGCCAGTTCCATAGGACTGGACGGTTTTATTTTGATAGCCTTTATATTAGGTTTTCCAGCAAATGAAATCGTACTGCCTATTCTTTTAATGGCATACTTATCTAAAGGCAGTATGCTTCAATTTGAAAGCATAGATCAACTTAGAGAGATTTTGCTTAATAATGGTTGGACTTACTTAACACTAATAAATACTATGTTATTTTCACTATTGCATTTTCCATGTGCCACAACAGTATGGACAATCAAAAAAGAAACTGGCAGTATAAAATGGACAATATTATCTGTATTAATGCCCACAGCCATTGCTATAGTGATTTGCTTTTGCACCACTCAAATCTATAGACTATTTTAAAACAAAAGTTCGGGGACAGTTAAGAACTAATTGAACTTTAATTAAAAACCTAGGGGACAGTTAAGAACTATTTAACATTAATCAAAAGACTCAGGGACAGTTAAGAACTAATTGAACATTAATCAAAAAAACCGGGGACAGTTAAGAACTATTTGAACTTTAATCAAAAAAACTTAAGGGACAGTTAAGAACTAATTGAACATTAATGAAAGAACTCAGGGACAGATAACAACTATTTTAAATTATAAATATAACTGTCCCTGATAAATATCTGTAATAAATCTAAAAAAATAAAGACTTTTGTTTTAACAAATCTCACGAATTTGCTAAAACAAAAGTCTTGCTCCAAGAAGAAATCTTGCACCAAACCGGGCATAAGCCAGCATGTCGATTTGGCGTATAAGGCAAAGGCCTCACGAGCTACTCCCTTTTATTTTAAAATAGAGTCCATATAGATAATCCACTAAAGAGACCTCATTAATTTATCCTACTACATTCTATGCCAAAAAAGAAAATTTGCTACAAGTTACGTTTTTGCATATCATTAAATATTCACAATAAACAGATAATAAAGTATAATGTTATCTAATAATAATTACTGTGAAAGGCGTGAATTAAAATGACTTATATAAAAAAATATGAGGAATGGTTAAATAATGATTACTTTGATGAGAAGACCAGAGAAGAATTAAGGTCAATAGCAGAGGACCATAAAGAAATTCAAGATAGGTTTTACACGGATTTAGAGTTCGGAACTGCAGGACTCCGAGGAAAATTAGGTGCAGGGCTTAACAGAATGAATTTATACATTATTTCGAGAGCAACTCAAGGACTTGCAGATTATATTAAAGATTATGGCAAAGAGTATATGAATAGAGGAGTAGCCATAGCTTACGACTGCAGGCATTACTCAAAAGAGTTTGCAGCTAGAGCAGCACAGGTTTTAGCAGCAAATGGAATAAAGGCTTATTTATTTGAAGAACTAAGACCCACTCCAGAATTATCTTATGCGGTAAGAACCTTACATACTGCATCAGGAATTGTAGTAACGGCGAGTCATAATCCAAGAGAATACAATGGCTACAAGGTATATTGGGAGGATGGTGCTCAAATTTTATCACCTATTGCAAAAGGGATAACAGAAAAAATTCAGAGCATTTCGGACTTTAGTACTATAAAAGTTATGGATATGGAAGAAGCCAAGCAAAAAGGCTTAATAGTAATGCTTGGAAAAGCTATGGATGATGAGTATATTGAAAAAGTAAAGGGACTCAGCTTAAGAGAAAACATAGATAAAGATATAAAAATTGTTTATACTCCATTAAATGGAACAGGGAATATGCCTGTAAGAAGAGTTTTAGAGGAAAGAGGCTTTACCAATATAATAGTAGTTCCAGAGCAGGAAAATCCAGATCCTGATTTTACTACTGTAGGATATCCAAACCCAGAGGACGTAAAAGCCTTCAAATATGCACAGGAACTTGGGAAAAAAGAAGGGGCAGAACTATTAATAGCTACAGACCCAGATTGTGATAGACTTGCCATAATGGTTAGAGATAAGAAGGGTGAATATGTTGCCTTTAATGGTAATCAAACAGGAGCTATATTAATAAAATATATCATAGAAGGAATGAAGGAAAAAGGCACACTTAAAGCCAATGGGGCCATAGTTAAATCCATAGTAACAGGAGATTTAGGCAAGGCTATAGCTAAGAAATACGGTGTAGAAACCTTTGAAGTGCTAACAGGCTTTAAAAACATTTGTGGTAAAATCCATGATTTTAAGAGAGATAATAGCTATGAATTTATCTTTGGATACGAAGAAAGCATTGGCTATGTTACTGGCACCTTCGTTAGAGATAAAGATGGCGTAATATCCTCTATGCTTTTATGTGAAGCAGCAGCCTACTATAAATCGCAAGGAAAAACTCTAATAGATGTACTAAACCAGGTATACGCTGAGTTTGGATATTATAGAGAAAATCTAATATCTATAGTTTTAGAGGGAATAGAAGGGCAAGAAAGAATTTCTAGAATGATGGAAGAATACAGAAAAGATAATCCAAAGTCTTTAGGTGAATCAAAGCTTATTAAATATCTAGATTACGAAATAGAAAAATCTTATGACATAATTAATGGCACAGAAGAGCCTAGTGGAATTCCAGTATCTAACGTACTTAAATTCTATTTTGATGATGAGAGCTGGTATGCTGTAAGACCTTCGGGTACAGAACCGAAAATTAAAATATACATGTATTCTAAGGGAAAAACATTAGATGCGGCAGAACAAAAATTAGAAGAAATGAAAAAGATAATCATAGGAAAACTTCAAAGTACAAAATAAATGTACTAAATGTATGAAATTTCTCCTGCGTGCCTTGCAATCGAACTCAAAACAAGAAATTCCATTAAGAAATTCTATTCTTTTGCTTATATAAAATTCTCTATCACTCAAACTCGGCGTCCTGCCTCGGTTTCGCTAGCCTGCCGTCCTGGCAGGCTCACGAGAATTTTATATTCGCAAAAGAAGAATTTCTAAATGGAATTTAATAGTTTTATCGTTTCTATTTCAAGTCACTTCGGATAAATTTCATAATTACTAAGACTCGCTCAAATGCATTCTGCCACACTACATGAATCCTTCAATATATGTAAAATTAACCTTGATTTATTACTAAAGAGTGAGAAGCCTTCTGCAGGCTCACGAGAATTTTATATTCCCAAAAGAAGAATTTCTAAATGGAATTTCAATAGTTTAGTCATGTCCATTCCAAAAGTATTGTTAGGTACCGAACGTCCTATATAATTGTGCGATAATTTTACGTCTTTATGTAAACGTTTACTAAAATGACACCCAAAGCTACCTAATGCTTTGGATTAGCAGATACTATTTCTATAGCTTTTGTAATAGCAGTGGTAACATTAATTGTTTGTTGTTTATTAACTTCATTTAATGCTTTTGTATATATTTCCCCTTGTTCAGAAACTATATATTTTGTGGCCAAAGAGTTTAATGCTAAAGCCTTAATATCCAATTTACATTTTTCGCATTTACAAACATTATCATATCGATTTAATATCTCGTCTAATAGTTTAGTTACTTCAACCTCGGAAAAATTTTTCAAGTTGTACATCGTAATCCTCCTAGTAGTATTCTTCGTAATTACGTAATATAGAAATTATAACACATATGTTAGATAGTTTACATATGCAACGCAGATTATTTAACGACATTTCAGAAGGAAAGTCTCCTACTTCTATAAGTGGGGGGATAACAATTAAGAATTGTTATCTACTGCGGAGGAATACCCAGAGGATACATGCTATAACAAAGAGAAAACTTCAGTGGAAGGATAACAATTGATAATTGTTATCTGCCCCAGAGGTCTACCAGGAGGAAATCTCCTTCTGAAGTCGTTAATATTGCAGCATCGAAGATGATGATTTAACTTCCAGGTAACTCTTATACTAGTAATGACAATTTAGCTAAAACTTATTATCCTATGTTTCAATCATTACTATGAAGGGTAAAATTATACATGGTATAATATAATAAGTTAAAAAAGAAGGGATGTGTTTTTGTGAGTTTAAGATTTATCTACGGAGGAGCAGGAAAAGGAAAAAGTACTTTCTGTTTAGAGGATATAGAGGCTAGAAGTAAAATTGACCTTGAAAAGCCTCTAGTACTTTTGGTTCCAGAACAATTCTCCTTTCAAGCTGAAAAGAATCTTATAAAAGTAGTTGGATCCACAGGAATAAAAAACGTCCAAGTGCTTAGTTTTAATAGATTGGCTTACAGAGTTTTTAGTGAAGTGGGAGGCATAACTCGTAAACCCATGGATGCCTCAGGAAAAGCAATGCTTATCCACAGCATAATGCAAAGACAGCAAGAGGAATTAAAGGTCTTTAAAGGAGCAGCTAGGCAAAAAGGCTTTATAGATAATGTAGCTCGTGCAATCACAGAGTTTAAAAAATACACGGTTTCTGTGGAAGACTTAAATAAGGTAAAAGAAAGTTTAGGAGAGAATCCCTTACTAGTAGATAAAATAACGGATTTATCCCTTATATATGGAGAATTTGATAATATTTTAAATCAAAATCACGTGGATCCAGAGGACGATTTGACACGCTTAAATAGTGCCCTTGATGAATGTAATATTTTTGATGGTGCGGAGTTTTGGTTAGATGAATTTACAGGCTTTACACCACAGCAGTATGGAGTACTAGAAAAACTATATAAAAAGGCTAAGAGGATAAATATAACCCTGCCGCTAAGGAGCTCAGAGCATTCAAAACATATGGAGGAGGCTGATGCCTTCTATTCTATAAAGCTCACTGAAAATAAGCTTTTAACCCTAGCAGAAAGTAGTGGCACAAGCCTAGAAAAGCCTATAGAGTTACAGGAGAATAAAGAGCATAAATTTAAAGATAATGCGGAGCTTTCTTATTTAGAAAAGAATTATTTTGCCTTCCCCTACACACCCTTCACTGAAAAATGTGAAAACATAAAGGTATTTAAAGCTCTAAATCCTTATTCTGAAGTAGAACATGTAGCAAAGGACATCTTAAGACTTTGCCGCGATGAAAAGATAAGATTTAATAAGATAGCAGTAGTAACTAGAGATTTACCTAGCTATGAAAAATTAATTAAAGCCATATTTACAGAATACGACATACCCTTATTTATAGATAAGAAAAAAGATATAACTAGTAACCCCTTAATTGTGCTTATAACCTCTGCAGTGGAGATTTTCACTAAAAGCTTTAGCTATGAAGCAGTGTTTAGATATCTTAAAACCGGGCTTTTGGATATAGAAAAAGAACATATAGATATACTAGAAAACTTCGTAATAGCAGCAGGTATAAAAGGTAAAAGAAAATGGACAGAGGCTGAGCTATGGCAGGAAAAAATAGAATATTATTTTAGAGATTATTATGATAAAAATAAAGCTGCAGCAGAGCAGCTACAAGAAAAGATAGAAAATGCGGAACTAGAGGAAATTCTACAATCTGCAGAAAACCAATTTTTAGAAACTAAAATAACAGAAGAAAATATGGGTAATGCAGCAAGCCAAGATGCAGAGGAAGCTGAAAAAATAGAAGCTACCATTAAAATTCTAAATGATACTAGAGATGCTTTCATAAAGCCACTATTACAATTAAATGAAAAATTAAAAGGCGGAAATACCACCACAAAAATCTGCACTGCTGTATTTGAATTTCTAGAAACTATAAAGGTATATAAAACCCTAGAGCAATGGCTAGAGACCTTCAAAAATGAAGGTGCCCAGGAGCAAGTAACAGAGTACAGTAAAATATGGAACCTAGTTATGGAACTCCTAAATCAAATGGTAGAGGTCCTTGGCAAGGAAACCTTATCCTTAGAGGACTTTGTAAAGGTTCTATCCATGGGATTTAGCAAACATCAAATGGGACTTATTCCACCAGCGCTGGATGGAGTTATAATCAGTAGCGTGGAGCGTATAAAAAGTCATGATATAAGTGCTCTATACATTATAGGGGTAAATGATGGAGTATTC
>JAJYBA010000100.1 GCA_021779235.1 Bacillota bacterium | reverse complement strand
GGTGTAATTGTAGGAGCTGATATACCAATGTTTATCGGTGCTATGATAATGGGACCATTAGGTGGATATGTTATAAAGAAATTTGATAAGTCAATTGACGGAAAAATACCAGCAGGTTTTGAGATGTTAGTAAATAATTTTTCAGCTGGAATTATTGGAATGCTACTGGCACTACTTGCATTCCTAGGAATTGGACCAGTAGTATTAGCTCTTAATAGTGTATTAAAAGCTGGGGTAGAGGCTATAGTAAATGCAGGCCTATTACCGTTAACATCTGTATTTATTGAACCAGGTAAAATATTATTTTTAAATAATGCTATAAATCATGGAGTGTTAGGCCCAATAGGAATACAAGAAGCTAAGGAATTCGGAAAATCAATATTCTTCTTGTTAGAAGCAAATCCAGGTCCAGGTCTTGGTATACTTTTAGCATACTGGGTATTTGCAAAAGGAATGGCAAAAGAATCTGCTCCAGGAGCAGTAATAATTCACTTTTTAGGTGGAATACATGAAATATACTTCCCATATGTTTTAATGAAACCAGTATTATTATTAGCAGTAATCGGTGGAGGAGCAAGTGGAGTATTCACATTTAATTTATTCCATGCGGGCCTAGTAGCAACACCATCACCAGGAAGTATTTTTGCATTGATAGCTATGTCTCCAAAAGGAGGACTTCTACCTGTTCTTGCAGGAGTAGTTGTATCAACTGTAGTATCCTTCTTAATAGCAGCCTTCTTCATTAAACGTTCTAAGGATTCATCAGGTGAGGATTTAGAAAAAGCAAAGATAGCAGTAAAAGAATTAAAAGGAACTAAAAAACCTGATGAGGAAGTAAAAATAGCTAACACAACATCAATAAAGAAAATCGTATTTGCATGTGATGCTGGTATGGGTTCAAGCGCTATGGGTGCATCTACTTTAAGAAATAAACTTAATAAAGCAGGATTTAATATAGAAGTAGTAAATTGCGCTGTAGATGATATAGCTAGAGATGCTGAGATTGTTATCACACATGAGAGTTTGGCAGCTAGGGCCAAAGCAAAGGGACCAAAGGCTGAATATATAGCAGTAAAGGATTTTCTTAAAAATGATGCTTTTGGAAAGATTCTTACAATACTTTCCTCTCCATCAATAGAGTCTGTAAACGAGGAAAGTAATTTACCTGAAAGTAATGCGGTATTAAAAAAAGATAACATTAAAGTTCATTTGAAATCTACAGACAAATATGAAGCAATAAGACTTGCAGGACGCCTTTTGGTAGATGGAGGCTATGTTAATGAAGAATACATTGAAGCTATGATTGAAAGAGAAAATGAGCTTACAACCTACATTGGACAAGGCATTGCAATCCCTCATGGAGTTGGTGCTGCAAAGAAAAATATAATTAAATCTGGGATGGTTGTGCTTCAATATCCTGAAGGAATTGATTTTAATGGTGAATTAGCCTATATTTTAGTAGGAATAGCTGGTGTAGGAGATGCACACTTAGGCATTTTGTCTAATTTAGCAACAGTTATTGAAGATGCAGATGAAGAGACTTTAAATACGCTAAGACATACTGAGGAAATAGAATATATATATAAAGCTTTTATAGAAAACTAAGAACTAATAGAAAAAGAAGAGGTGCAATATGATTATAACTGTTACATTAAACCCAGCTATAGATAAAACAGTAGAAGTAGATAACTGCACAATAAATAGTGTTAACAGAGTATCTTCTGTAAAATTAGATGCTGGTGGAAAAGGTATTAATGTTTCAAAAGTAGTAAAGAGCCTAAATGGAGAAAGTATTACACTCGGGGCACTTGCTGGTAGAACCGGGGAGTTTATTAAAAACTATTTAGATTCTGAGGAAATCAAAAATGACTTCAT
The DNA here is from genome assembly GCA_021779235.1 of Bacillota bacterium. Taxonomy (GTDB): domain Bacteria; phylum Bacillota; class Clostridia; order Clostridiales; family Clostridiaceae; genus Clostridium_AD. The sequence goes on along the minus strand of JAJYBA010000100.1, from coordinate 4,150 downwards.
TTTTGTGAACGGAGAAACTCGAACTAATATAAAGATTGTTGATAAAGTTAAAGGTACAAATACTGATATCAATGAGCCAGGCAATAGTATTTCAGAGGATGATGTTAAAAAGATCAAAGAAAATATATTTAATAATACTAAAAAGGATGACATATTAGTATTGTCAGGCAGTGTACCACAGGGAGTGGAAAAAAACATTTATGAATTATGGATAAAAGAGGCTAAGGAACTTGGAGTAAAAACCATCTTGGATGCAGATGGAGAACTATTAAAACAGGGCATTTTAGCAGGACCCTATTTAATTAAACCTAATATACATGAATTAGAAAAATTATTTGATGTAAAAATTGATGGAATTAATCAAGTAATAAGCCTCTGCAAAAGTATATTTGATTATGGTGTTAATTTTATAGCTGTATCACTGGGATCAGATGGCGCATTATTTATGAATAGGGAAAAAACAATATATGCTCACGGTATAAAGGTTAAAGTTGAGAGCACAGTTGGGGCAGGAGATTCAATGGTTGCAGCCCTAGCTTTCGCTCTAGATAAAGGATATTCTTTTGAAAGATCCGTTACCCTTTCAGTTGCTGCAGCAACAGCTGGAGTTATGACCGAAGGTACTACTGCAGGAAAACTTTGCGATATATTAAATATTGAAAAACAAGTAGTATGTGAATATTTATAGAATTCACAAATATAATATAAATGTTGAAAGGTGGAATTATTGTGAAAACTAAAGCAGTAAGATTATATGATAAAAACTTATTAAAAATGGAGGAATTTGAACTTCCTGAAATAAAAGAGGATGAAATACTTGTTAAGGTTATATCAGATAGTATTTGTATGTCTACTTACAAGGCAGCAAGTCTAGGTAAAGAGCATAAGAGAGTTCCGAATGACATTGACGTTAATCCAATTATTGTTGGCCATGAGTTTGCAGGTGAAATCGTACAAGTGGGATCTAAGTGGAGCAGCGAGTTTAAAGAAGGTAAGAAATTTGCAATACAGCCTGCTTTAAATTATAAAGGAAGTATGGCATCACCAGGTTACTCCTACAAATACTTTGGAGGAGCTGCAACATACACAATAATTCCTCAAGAAGTAATGGAACTAGGATGTCTTCTTAATTATACTGGAGAATCCTTTTATGAGGCATCACTAGCTGAACCAATGTCTTGTATAATTGGCGCTTTCCATGCTTCTTACCATACAATAGTAGGTAAATATGAGCATAAGATGGGAATAGTTGAAGGCGGTAAAATGGCTTTACTTGCTGGAGCAGGTCCTATGGGTCTAGGAGCAATTGATTATGCACTTCACTGTGACAGAAGACCAGGAATGCTTGTTGTAACTGATGTAGATGATAAGAAGTTAGAACGTGCTGAAGCAATATTTACAAAAGAAGAAGCAAAAAAATGCGGAGTTGAGCTTATTTTTGTAAATACAAAAAACTTAGAAAATGTATCTGAATATTTAAGAGCTTTAACTAATGGTACTGGCTTTGATGATGTGTTTGTTTATGCTCCAGTAAAACCTGTAGTAGAACAGGGTGATCGTATACTTGGAAGAGATGGTTGTTTGAATTTCTTTGCTGGCCCTGTAGATAATAAATTTTCTGCAGAATTTAACTTCTACGATGTACACTATGCTTCTACTCACATAGTAGGAACAAGTGGTGGAAATACTGATGATATGATCGAATCATTACAGATGTCTGCAAAGAAAATAATAAATCCAGCAGTTATGGTTACTCATATAGGAGGCCTTGATAGCGTTGCTGATGCAACTTTAAATCTACCTAAAATACCTGGGGGCAAAAAATTAACTTATACAAATATTGAAATGGAATTAACAGCTATTGAAGATTTTGAGGAAAAAGGAAAAACTAATTCTTTATTTGCAAAGCTTGCTGAAATAGTAAATAGTAATAATGGATTATGGTGCACTGAAGCTGAAAAATTCTTATTAGAAAATTTCAAATAATAATAATAGAGGGGCGTTAATTATGATAGAAAAAAATTTAACAATAGTAAATGAAACAGGAATACATGCAAGGCCGGCTTCTCAATTTGTTGCCTTACTCAATAAATTTAAAAGTAATATTCAAATCGTTAAAGGAACTAGAACAGCTAATGCTAAAAGTATAATAAATATTTTGTCATTGGCATTAACTAAGGGCACTGAAATAGTTGTTAAAGTTGATGGAGCGGATGAGCAAGAGGCTATGAATAGTATTGAAAATTTCATAGCAACCTTGAAAGAATAAAATGAGTTTTTTTTCTGGAGGTGGCATTATGAAAAAAGGAATTGCAGCATCAAAGGGATATGCTATAGGGCATGTTGTGGTGAAGGCTCATATAGAAGCATTTATAACAGAAAGACTTATAGAAGATATACAAGCAGAAAAAGAAAGATTTTATAAAGCTGTTGAAGAATCTAAAATTCAAATAACGGCAATTAAAGTTAAGACTGCAAAGGAACTGGGCGAGGATAAGGCGGAAGTATTCGCTAGTCACATTATGATTTTAGAAGACCCAGAATTAATAAGTGCTGTAGAGAATTCAATCCAGAGTAATAAAATTAATTGTGAAAAAGCTCTAGATGATGTAATTCAAAGCTATATTGCTATCTTTGAAAGTATGGATAATGAATATATGAGAGAAAGAGCCGCAGATATTAAGGACGTAGCAGGTAGGCTACATTCAAATTTATTAGGCAAGCAATGCTCTGATGTAGAAAGCCTTGAGGAGAATACCATAATAGTAGCACATGACCTGACTCCTTCGGATACAGCTCAGCTTGATAGGAGTAAGGTAATAGCCTTCTTAACAGATATCGGTGGCAAAACTTCACATAGTGCAATTATGGCAAGAACTTTAGAAATACCAGCTGTAGTGGGGTTAAATAATATAACTGCAGTTGTAAAAGAAGGAGATCTATTAATTGTAGATGGAACTGAGGGTATAGTTATTATAAACCCTAGTGATGAAGAAATAAAAAAATATGAAGAAATAAAAGAAGAATTTGAAAAAGAAAGAGAAGCTCTAAAAACACTTAAAAATGTGAAGGTTGTTACAAAGGAAGGAAAGTCCATTGAAATAGCCGGAAATATTGGTTCACCAGAGGATGTTAATAAAGTAATAGAGAATGGTGGAGATGGGGTAGGCCTATTTAGGACTGAATTTCTATACATGGATAGAGACGATATGCCTTCAGAAGAAGAGCAATACGAATCCTATAAATATGTCCTAGAAAAGATGCAAAACAAACCAGTAGTAATAAGAACTTTGGATATTGGTGGAGATAAGAAATTATCCTACCTAGAAATGCCTGAGGAAATGAATCCTTTCCTTGGCTATAGAGCTATCAGACTTTGCTTAGATAGAAAAGATATATTTAAACCTCAACTAAGGGCATTATTAAGAGCTTCTGTTCATGGCAATTTAAAAATAATGTTCCCTATGATTTCAAGCTTAAAAGAAATAGAGGAAGCTAAAAGTATACTTAATGAATGTGCAGACGAGCTTGCAGGAGAAGGATACTCAGTAAAGAGTGGAATAGAAGTTGGTATAATGATAGAAATACCTGCAGCAGCTGTAATAGCTGATGAGCTTGCAAAGCATGTGGATTTCTTATCTATAGGTACAAATGACTTGATTCAATATACTTTAGCGGCGGATAGAATGAATGAAAAGGTGTCATATCTTTATGATCCAGGTCATCCAGCAGTGTTAAAGCTCATAAAAATGACAATAGATGGAGCACATAAGGCAGGAAAGTGGTGTGGTATGTGTGGGGAAATGGCAGGAGATGAAACATATATTCCAGTTCTTTTAGAATATGGGTTAGATGAATTTTCTATGAGTGCATCTTCTATATTAAATGCTAAGAAGACGATACTTAATATTTAGGAGCATTTCTGCATAGAAGGTAATGATGGAACAAGGGTATTTGAGTATTGGATTTTTAATTACAATTATCATAAAAATATAATAATTATAATTAAAAAAATGTAAAAAAATTCAAACGCAGAACACAAATAGACGCTATAATGACTTTATGTATTCTGCGTTTTTAATAAAAAACTTTTATTAACTTTTTTAAAAACCAGTGCATATAATATTAAGAACAAATTGTTAAAAAAGAT
>JAJYBA010000099.1 GCA_021779235.1 Bacillota bacterium | reverse complement strand
CTTAAAAGAAGAAACTAACTATAGTGAACTATTAGAAGGATACAACTTAGAGAAGATTCATAGGGGTAATTTAGAGATTATTTTAGATAAGCATTATGTAAGCATATATAGTAAGTTTATAAATTACTTTCATGGTGAGTATAGAAAGCTCATAAAAGCTTTGTTTTTAAGATGGGAAATAGAAGACTTAAAGGTGATTATTAGAGGTAAATATTTAGGTCGTAGCAAGGATGAAATAGAAAATAAGTTAATTGCGAGAAGTTCCTTAAATACAATAAATTATGATCATCTATTAGCTTTAAAAAATGTGGAAGAGGTTGTAGAAGGACTTAGGGGGAGCATATATTATAAGAGTCTAAAAAATTTAGCTAAAGGTACAAGTGAAAAAGGTTTGTTTAGGATTGAAACAGAGCTTGATTTTGTTTATTTTTCTTCTGTACGACGCGAACTTAAGCATTTAGACAATGAGAATAAAGAAGTAGGATATAGCATAATTGGCCTGGAAACAGACCTTTTAAATTTAGGCTGGATATATAGAGGAAAAACTTTTTATAAGATACCTCCTGAAGAATTGTTTAACTATACTATAAATAATGGTTATAAACTTTCAAAGGAAAATCTTAGAAAACTTTGTTATGTAAATAATACGGTAGACTTTCATACCCTAATTGAAAAAACACCATATGCATATATATACGAAAAAGATGATTCTAATCTGATTGAAAAACGGGAACGGGAATTCCAAAAAAAATATTTTAAAAAATTTCTTAGAGAAAATGAGACTAATATCAGCATGGTTATGAGTTATCTTATGGTTTATAGGATTGAGATGAAAGATATTGTATCTATAATAGAAGAAAAGAAATATGTCATAGATATGAGTAACGGTATGAATTATATTTCTGTCACATTATAAGTTGTTATCTACCCCAGAGGAAAGTAGGAGGTGATTTTGTGTCTATAGAAAAAATGCATATGGTTAATTTAGTTGGAGCCATTACAGATTTTGATAAATTAACTAAAATACTAGCACTAGAAGGCTGTATGCAGCCAGTAAGTGCTTTGCAAGAAATAAATTCGTCAGACTTTGTACTGAAAACTTCCGCCGATAATATAGAGGCTTTAATGGATGTAAGCTATATAAGGCCTTATTTATATGATAGGGATTATAATATAAGTTTAAAATATATTGAAAAGCTTGTAGAGGCTCAAAAGACCTTTGCAGTAAGTAAAGAACATACTAAAGAGATGATTTTTGATTTTGATACCATGGAAAAACAACTATCAGAAGTCTATGGCAAATATATGGCTTTAAACAAAGAATTTGAGGATTTAAAAGAAAAAGAGCAATATCTTAAAAACACCTATGAAGCCTTAGGATTTTTAAAGAACGTATCTATTCCCATTGAAGAGATTACGACTATGAAAAATTTTCAAGTGGGGTTATATAAAGTGTCAGAGCAAAGCATGGTTAAATTAAAGGCAAATTATGAAAATATACCCTCAGTAATAGAATCTTTATATAAGGAAAAAGATTTTGTTATATTTATAGCATTTACTCCAGTGCTTTTGGTAGTAGAAACAGAAAGAATTTTTAAATCTGCAAATTGCGAAGAAATTGTACTTCCTAATCATTACACAGGTATTCCGAAGGAAGTGTCAGTGATTGTGCGCGAAGAAATAAATGAGATAGAACTATTACTAAGGAAAGCTAAAAAGGAGATTTACGGTTTCCTAAAGGAAAATTATAAAATTATAAAAAGTCTAGAAAATAGTTATGAATTGGAGCAAAAGTCTGGAGAAATTAAAAAGAGTGCCGCTTGTACAAAGGAATTTTTTTATCTTTCTGGTTGGATACCTAAAAGTTTTATAAAGAGCCTTAATAAGTTATTGGTGGGCTTTGATAATAGAATATTGCTCATTATAAAAGAAGCTAATGAAATAGCTAATAAAGCTATAACTCCGCCAACCATGCTTATAAACAATAAATTGTTTAGACCTTTTGAGAGTATGGTTTACATGTATGGTGTACCTAGCTATGGCGAAATCGACCCTACCATGTTTTTGGCAATAACTTATACTCTAATGTTTGGAGCTATGTTTGGAGATGTTGGGCAAGGATTAGTATTGCTTTTAGCAGGATTTTTGTTAAGAAATATGATGGGTAGAATTAATTTAGGTGGGGTTTTTGAACGGTTAGGGATAAGCTCTATAGTATTTGGATTTTTATATGGAAGTGTATTTGGTTCTGAAAAAGTAATAAATGCCTTGCTAATTAGACCTATGGAAGACATTAACCAGATGCTAATTGGCGCTATAATATTTGGATGCATCTTCTTAATTTTAGGTTTTATATTAGGAATTACTAATAGCATAAGAAGAAACGACATAGAACGTGGACTTTTCGGCAAAGAAGGAGTAGCAGGTTTTATGTTCTATATTGGAGCTTTAATATTAATAATATCTATAGTCTATAAAAAACCATTATTACCAACAACTATTTGGATAATATATTTTATTTTCTTTTTATTAATAATATTATTAAAAGAGCCGCTAGCTAATCTGATTATAGGTAAAAAAATATTATTTGAAGCTGGAGCTAAAGATTATTTTATAGAATCAAGTTTTGAAGTAGTAGAAACTCTATTATCTATGTTTTCTAATACACTTTCATTTATTAGAGTAGGTGCCTTTGCCTTAAATCATGTTGGCTTGTTTGTTGCATTTTCGGCTATGGCTTCTATGACTAAAAGTGGAGTTACTTCAGTACTAATACTGATACTTGGAAATATAATAATTATATGTCTCGAAGGTTTGATCGTATTTATACAAGGATTACGGCTTGAATATTATGAGTTATTCAGTAAGTATTATGAAGGTGGCGGGGTTAGTTTTGAACCTGTACAGGTTAAATTCAAGTAAAACATATATAAAAAATATGTAATCAAGGAGGAATAACAATTATGACTATATTATTAATGTTAACATTTTGTGTTGTTATAGCTACTATTACTTATGGCGTTGTTCAGCAAAGTAAGATAGATGTTTTAGGAAAACAAAAAATTAAAAAAGCATTAAAAATAAACTTAGGAGTATTTATACCAGTTATGACGGGAGCACTAGTGGTGAATATTCCCAGTGTAGCTAACGCAGCGGGAACAGTTGCAGCGAATCCAGCTGCTGGCCTAGGATATTTAGCAGCTGGGCTTTCCACGGGCCTTGCAACTATTGGTGCAGGCTATGCTGTAGGTGCCGTTGGATCTTCAGCCTTAGGTGCTGTATCTGAAGATCCTAAGATACTAGGGAAAACTCTTATCTTTGTTGGTCTTGGAGAAGGTATTGCCATATATGGACTTATTATATCTATAATGATACTTTCAAAATTATAATTTTAGAGATATTAAAATAAATAAACTAGGCTAGAATAGACTCGTTTACTGACTTGTTATTTATTTGATTGTGCCTAAAGGGGGAGAAGCAGATGAGAAGCTATTTAATAAGTGATAATATGGATACATTTGTAGGTATGAAAATGGCAGGAATAGAAAGCATCGTTCTTCATAGAAGAGAAGAAATAATAGGAAAAATTGAAGAATTAAAAAAGGATCAGGGCATAGGAATAATAATAATAACAGAGAAAATTGCCCTTTTAATACCTGAAGAAGTGAATAAAATAAAATTGTCAAAGGAAAGACCACTTTTAGTAGAGATTCCAGATAGGCATGGTTCAAGTAAAGGTAGTGACTCAATATTAAGATACGTTAAAGAGGCTATCGGGCTTAAGATATAATGAGAATTATAGAAAAAAACAATTAATAATTGTTTTTTTGTGACAAAGGAATGCTAGATGGATAAGAATTTGCAGGAGGTTTTGTTATGACCACCATTGAAGATAAGATAAGTTTGTTTTCTAAGATAATATATGACAAGGTGAATGAAGAAAAAGAAGAAAGATTAAAGGCTTTCAGCTACGACGCTGAAAAGAAAATAAATGAAGAAAAAGAAAAGATAGAAGAGCAACGTCTAAGCCTTCAAAGAGAAGTTACAAAAAAATTCAACATTAAAGCAAATGAAATAGTGGCAAAAGAAAGGCTAAACAAGCAAAGAGAGGTATTATTTCTTAAGGATAAGTTAATTTATGATGCTTTGGAAGCTGTACGCGAAAAACTTGCAGAATTTGTTTGTTCTGAGGAATATAAATCGTATTTCATAAGTGTCTTACAAAAGACTTTAAAAGGAATAGATAAAGGAAACTACTATATTATAGTACTAAGAAGGGATTATGAAAAATTTCAAGATGAAATTGAAGCTTTAGGTCGTGAGTACTGTGATGGGAATGCTGAAATAAGGATTTCAGAGGAAGATTTTATAGGTGGCCTAATACTCAAAGACTTAGAAGGCAAATTTAAAATAGATAATAGTATATATTCCAAATTACAAGAAAGTAAAGAAATAATTGGTGTTAGAGTTATGGAAATGCTGGCTTAAGAATCAGCACGGAATTTGCATGTATCCACTGGTTCATCAAGGGGAGGAAAAAATATGGAAGGAAATATAATCGGTGTAAATGGTCCAGTTATAAAAGCAGAGCACATGAAGGGCTTCAAAATGAGAGAAATGGTTATGGTGGGTTTTAAAAAGCTTATCGGTGAAATCATAATATTGGAAGAAGATTACGCAACAATTCAGGTTTATGAAGAAACTAGTGGTCTTAAGATAGGCGAACCTGTAATTTCTACTGGAAGTCCTCTTTCTCTTAAATTAGGACCAGGAATATTAGGAAATATATTCGATGGAATCGAGAGACCACTAGAAAAAATAAATGAAATGTCATATGGATTTTTACCAGAGGGTATAGGTCTCATTTCTCTTGATGAAGAAAAACTTTGGTATGTAGACATTACCGTAGCGCTTGGAGAAGAATTAAAAGAGGGCTATATATATGCAAACGTTCAAGAAACTGGGTCTATTATGCATAAGATAATGGTACCACCAGGGGTGTTTGGAACTGTAATAGAAGTAAAACAAAGTGGAAATTACAACATAGAAACTACGGTAGTAAAATTAAGGCAGGGTGAAAAGGTTTATGAGCTTAAACTTTACCAATATTGGCCTGTGAGAAAGCCAAGACCTGTAAGGGATAAAAAAACTATTTTTAAACCTCTTATTACGGGACAAAGAATAATAGATATATTCTTTCCTTTGGCTAAAGGAGGAACTTGCGCTATTCCTGGAGGTTTTGGTACCGGTAAGACTATGACCCAACATCAGCTTGCAAAGTGGTCTGATGCAGATATTATAGTTTACATAGGATGCGGAGAAAGAGGCAATGAAATGACAGAAGTTCTAGAAGACTTTCCTAAACTTATAGATCCTAGAACAGATTTACCGCTTATGAATAGGACTGTACTTATAGCAAATACATCAAATATGCCAGTAGCTGCAAGGGAAGCAAGTATTTATACAGGTATAACACTAGCAGAATATTTTAGGGATATGGGGTATCACGTTGCTATAATGGCAGACTCCACTTCAAGATGGGCAGAAGCCTTAAGAGAAATTTCTGGAAGACTTGAAGAGATGCCCGCTGAAGAGGGATATCCAGCGTACCTTCCATCAAGGATTGCAGAGTTCTATGAAAGAGCTGGGTATGTAGAAAACTTAAACGGCAGCGAAGGCTCTGTTACTGTAATCGGAGCAGTTTCACCTGCAGGGGGAGACTTCTCAGAGCCTGTGACTCAAAATACTAAAAGATTTGTTTCAGCTTTTTTAGGCCTTGATAAAAAATTAGCTTATGCAAGACACTACCCAGCAATAAATTGGTTATCTAGCTATAGTGGCTACCTATCGCTTTTAAAGGATTGGTATGAGGAAAACGTGGCTAAGGACATAATAGATTTAAGAGCAAAGATGCTTAAGCTCTTATATGAAGAAAATAAGCTTATCGAGATAGTTAAACTGGTAGGGGAAGATGTACTTCCAGATGAGCAAAGGCTAATTATAGAGGTGTCAAAATGCCTGAAGGTTGCATTCCTGCAACAAA
>JAJYBA010000098.1 GCA_021779235.1 Bacillota bacterium | reverse complement strand
TTATTAAAAAAACAATTCCAAACAAATACCTTTTTCTATAATTATAGGTGTACTTAAAAAGTTCTTTGATTTTTTTCATTCTTTCCTCCTTCTGCCCTGGTGCCACCCACGTGGCAAGTTGGACTTGCCACTGCCATGTGGGTGGCAACACCGACATTATATTTAGACTCCCTAATTAATTTCTACATGTAATATCTTCTATATTTATCTTCAAATTCCTCCCAAATTAGCAAAAATTATTATAAGCTACGTACCGCTTTTTAATAATTAATAAAATATTACGTTTAACCTACTGAAACTAGAGTATATGGGTAAAAGTACATATCATTAGTATTAGATTTCTCTGAAGTGACTTGCAATAAGAAGCGCAGACACTATTGAAATTCCATTTAGTAATTCTTCTTTTGGGAAAATAAAATTCTCGTAAGCTTGCCAGGATGGCAAGCTAGCGAACCTGAGCTAGGACGGCGAATGTGAGTGCTAGAGGATTTTATTTTCCCAAAAGATTAGAATTTCATAATGGAATTTCCAGTTTTCAGCTCGTTTGCAAGGCACGTAGGAGAACTTTGATACTCCTGTTAGACGTACAAAAGCTGCAAGTGAATTCTCACCTGCAGCTACTTATATTTTAATTATATAAATCTTTATAGATTATTTTAAATACTTCCAAAGCTTCTTCAATTTTACCTTGTAGTAGGTATTTTTTATTTTCTAATTCTTGTCTACCTTCTTCAGTGATTTTATAAATTTTCTGTGCTTTCTTAGAATTGCTCCACTCCCCAACAATCAATTTCTCCTTTTCTAACCTTTTTAAAAGAGGATATATTCCGCCTGTACTGGGAACCCAAAGACCATTTGTTCTTTCACCAATTTTATGAGATATATCATTTCCATTAGTTTCACCTAAACTTAGAATATATAGCACGTATAAAGGTAGTAATCCTTTTGTGAATACTTGCCCCACGGCTTCTTTTTCCTTTTGAACTTTTCGCAGTTCTGAAAGTTTTTTCTTATATTCTTCATAAAGCCTTTTTTCTTCAGCTCTAATGTCTATCTCATTATCTTTGTTTTTCATATCATTCATTACTATTTAAAGTTCCTCTATACATACCATTCCTACTAGACCTGGTCCACTATGAACTCCTGATACAGGACTTATACATCCTCCAAATTCTATAGAGCTAACGTTTGGAAGGGGACGCATGATTTCCATTACTTTTTTAGACTCTTCTAAGGCATCACCGTGCAATATATAAACTTTACACTTCTTTTTTTCTAAAATATTGTTTGTAAGTTCTACAAGCTTATTCAGAGACTGTTTTCTACCCCTCACCTTTTCACAGGTAATATATTTACCGTCAGTATCTACTGTGATTATAGGTTTAATGTTTAAAAGCTCTGCGATGGTTCCTGAAACTTTTCCTATTCTTCCACCTCTTTTTAAGTACTCTAAAGTACCTACTACAAAATATAGATGGATTCTTTTTTTAATAGATGGAATAGCTTCAACAATTTCTTCAAAACTCTTTCCTTCTTGTATAAGCCTTCCACATTCTGTCACTATTAATCCTTCACCAAGTGATATAGATTGTGAATCACATACGTGAGTAATAATGCTTGGATGATTTTCACTTGTAAGTTTCATAGCATTAAATATACCTGATAGACCAGTGGATAAAGTTATTGCTATAGCATGAGTATATCCCTGCTCCTCTAATTTTAAAAACAGTTCCTCCATATCTTTCATTGATGGCAACGATGATGTAGGTACTTCTTTCTCCATATTATTGTAAACTTCTTGTGGTGTAATATCTACATTGTCTGAATACTCTCTATCAGAATAGATAATCCTAAAGGGTAATACATTTATATTATATTTCTCTATATCCTCTTTACTTAAATCGCTTGTAGTGTCTGTTATCAGTGCTATTTTGTTCAAATTGACCCCTCCTATATTGCATCATATTACCATTATATCACCATAATATGTATGTATCAATAGTGATACATATCAATAGTGATACATATGAATTTATTTATATTTAATTTATCCAGATTGCAACAAATAATACATAAAATAAACCCCTTTAGCTAACTAAGCTAAAGGGGTTTATTTAAGGCACATTTAAATAATTCTATTCTAACTCCATGTACTCCCCTATTATGTCTAATAGGTCTTCACATACTTCTGCCTCAACTAATTTTCCATTTATTCTGGCAATTAAAGTAGTTCCGCATTTATCGCAGGCACCTATACATTTATTTAAGGTAACTGTACATTCTGGATACTCATTTCTAATAGCTTCAACAACTTCTTCTATTCCTTCATTATGCTCGCAAAAACTAATCTTCATATCTATAATCTCTCCTTCTGCAAATTTTATTAAATCTAAAATATAATTTTTTCTAATCTATTCTATCAAATAATTTGCATAAAAGGAATATGGAAAGTTTTAAATTTATATTTTTATATTGTGAATATATTTTATAAGTTCTAACTCACTGTAAAACACTTCTGAATAATCCATAGGTTTTCTTCCTATTATAAATGCGAGTATATTATTATCTATAGCTGCTTTTATTTTTTCCTCAGTTCCACCTTGAACTCCACTATCCTTCATTAATATAGCTTTAGCCCTGTATTCTTTAATAAAGCCACAATTTAATTCATAACCTACTGGCCCCTTCATTGCAACTATATCCTCAACTCTTACTCCTAAGTCTAAAATCTCTTCTAGAACCTTAAGCGAAGGTAAAACTCTATGTATTACCCTATTCTTTAAATTGAAACTTAGAATTTTATCTATATTTCTGCTACCTGTGGTATTTAAAATATTTCCTTCTATTTTTTTTAGATGTAGACACAGATCATCATAATCTTCCACCATAATAACATTTTTATTTTCTTTAAATTTTTCCAAAACTGACGGCCTCTCATATCTAATATATTGTACTCCACAGCCTTTACACGCTTCCATTGCATTTTTAGTAATTTCTAATGCATACGGATGAGATGCATCAATTAATATTTTTATATTATAGTTTGCAATGGCTTCCATCAATCCTTTTAAGTCTAAAGGTTTCTCATTGAAAATTTTATATTTATAATCCTTTAAAAGCTCTGCTCCATAAGCAGTAGCTGTTGAGATGAAAATATCATCTGTAAACTCATTTAATCCTGAAAGAATATTTTTCCCTTCTGAAGTACCTACAATTAAACCTATCATCATTTTTCACTTCCTAAAATAGTTGAATTTATTGGGGACGGTTAACAACTTATAGACAAATAGTTGGGGGACAGTTAACAACTTTATTGAACTTATCACCAAAATTTATTAACCGTCCCACAATTATTTGTTTGTTTAAGGCCAAAAAGTTGTTAACTGTCCCTCGATTTTTTAAACTTTATAACCTCTTGGTGTTATAAACTTTCCATCTTTTACATAACTTTGACTATTACCAATTATAACAATTGAGAACATATCAACTATATTTTCATCAAAGGTATCTAAAGTAAATATATTCACTTGCTGTCCGTCTCTAAGTGCATTTTTAACTACCGCAATTGGCACAGTTCCAGCTCTATGTTTTCTTATTATATCTATATTTTCTCTTAAATAATGAGGTCTCCCCTTACTTTTAGGGTTGTATAATGAAATTATGAAATCGCCTTTTGCTGCTAGGTCCACTCTTTTTTTAATTAATTCATATGGGGTCATCAAGTCGCTTAAGCTTATGTTACAATTATCATGCATCAAAGGTGCTCCAAGGATTGAAGCTGCTGCAGAAGAAGCTGTAACTCCCGGAATAACCTCAACATTCTCCTCTTGACGCATCTGAAGAATTAATCCGGCCATTCCGTAAATTCCAGAATCTCCAGTACTTATTACACTAACTACCTTGTCCTTGCAAAGTTCTAGTGCTTTTTTGCATCGCTCTTCTTCGCCCTTCATACCTGTAGAGAATATTTCTTTTTCTTCTAACAATGGTTTTATCATGTCTATATATTTGTTATAGCCTACAACTATATCACTCTCTTTAATAGCTTCCATAGCTCTTATTGTCATATGCTCAAGTCCACCTGGACCAATTCCTATTACATATAATTTACCCAATTTAACATCTCCTTTATATTTATTTTTACTAATATGCTACTCTCACAAAATACATATTTCCAAAGTTTACATAAATATGTGTATCTATTCTTTCAAGGCTCATGGAATATTAATTCGTCTTTCCTTCTCTATACATATGCGTAAAGGTCTTATCATATAAAAGGCTCTTTTCATATTCACAATCTATAAAATCACCTACAAGAATTTGAGCACACTTTGTTATTTTAGCTGCTTTTACCTTCTCTGCTATATCGTCTAAGGTTCCAATAATAGCTCTTTCATCCTCCCAAGTAGCTCTTTCAATTACCGCTATAGGAACATTTCTTCCGTAACCAGATCTGAGCTTTGCTACTACTTTATCTATCATACTTATAGATAAGAAAATAGCCATAGATGCTCCGATTGAAGCTAACTTTTCTAGATCCTCTGTTTCAGGTACAGGAGTTCTTCCCTCTACCCTTGTTAAAATTACAGTTTGAGTCACACTCGGAAGCGTAAACTCCTTTTTTATAACAGAAGCTGCTGCTGAAAAGGAGCTTACTCCTGGCACTACTGAATAATCTATATTAAATTTATCTAGCTCATCCATTTGCTCTTTTATAGCTCCATATATAGCTGGGTCTCCAGTATGAAGTCTTACTACATTTTTATTTTCACTATGTGCTTTCTTCATAACCTCTATAACCTCTTCTAAAGTCATGGAAGCAGAATTGTGAACTACTGCATCTTCCTTGCAAAAACTCATATGCTGCGCACTTACAAGAGATCCCGCATATATAACTACATCTGCACTCGATAATATATTCCTGCCTTTAACTGTTATTAAATCCACATCTCCTGGTCCTGCACCTATAAAATAAATCATATAATTCACCTATTCCTTATTATTTTTAATATAGTTGTTAACTGTCCCTAACTTATTTAAGTTTAAACTTCAATTAGTTGTTAACCGTCCCTAAATAATTGCTTTTATTTCTATGTCCTATTATTCTTTCTTTGCAATTATTAAACTCATATATTCTTTATTTTTTAATATACTTGCACGATCTTTCAGAACTTCTTGCCCTTCTCTGCCTGCCTTTTTAACATATACATAGTTATATCCCTTTGCTTCTAGAATATTTAAAACTTCTTCCTCTACTCTATAAACCTTCATAATAACTAGGAATTTTTCATCCTTTATAGTATCAAGTCTAGATGCTGGAAGTATTAAAAGTGGTTCATTACCAATTACTAAATGCTCATTGGCTATACTAGCACAAGCACAAAATGAGGTTATGCCTGGAACTGTTTCAACTTCATATCCACTTTCCTTTATGTAATTTAAAAGATATATGTATGTACTATATACAAAAGGATCTCCTATAGTTAAGAAGGCAACGTCTTTCCCAGCTTTAAGCTTTTCTTCAATAGCCTTATAAGCTTCATATATTTTAGATTCCTGCTCTTCGCCCCCCATAGGAAAATGCTTAACTAACACTTCAGAATCCTTGTTAATATATTCTTCTGCTATTTCATGAGCTATACTTTTCCCACCACTCATTGCGCTTGGCACCACTATAACATCACATTTTCCAATTGTTTTTATTGCCTTTATTGTAAGTAGTTCCTTATCTCCAGGTCCTACCCCTACACCATATAATTTTGCCATGTCCCATCCTCCATATCTATTAATTTAATCTATATTTTCTATAACAACCACACTGAGGTCATTAAAAGTTTTATCCTTAATTTCTTCTACTGTACCTTTTATTATTCTTTCATCCTCGTAGGATAATTCTTCTCCCACATATACCATAGCTTTAATATTATTTTCATGAAGTTTTTTACATAAAACTTGTGGTGAATTGCTTTTATCCGTAAGCCACACAGAAGTCTCAAATTTACGTATTATTGAGATAAATTCTTCCTGCCTTCCATGCACGCTGCCTAAATAAGCATTTTGCCATGGTTTTTGAAGCTTACACATTAA
>JAJYBA010000097.1 GCA_021779235.1 Bacillota bacterium | reverse complement strand
AATCATCAGCAGTGCTACAATTATAAGCCATATCATTCCTCCATCACCTATGTTCGTTGATATAACCATGACTTTGTCCATAATAGGTCCATGCATGTTATCTTTTATATACAATAATATGGAACTATCAAACCTCTGTATTAAGGATATTATCTTCATTGTTTTCCCCTTTTTTTCTCTTTTCTTTTATAAACACAATAACTCCAGGCAGTAATGAAAGAAATATTATAGCTATTAACACATAAGAAAAATGATCTTTTATAAAAGACAAATTACCAAAGAAGTAACCCCCACCTAGAAATAAACTTACCCATAGTCCTCCACCAATCATATTGTAAGATATAAATCTCAAGTAACTCATTTCAGAAATTCCAGCTACAAAAGGTGCAAAGGTTCTAATTATAGGAATAAATCTTGCTAATACAATAGTCATTGAACCATGTTTTTCGTAGAACTGCTGAGCTTTTTTTAAATACTCCTTATTAATAAACCTTACTTCTTCTTTCTCCAATATTTTCTTCCCAATGGCTTTACCAATATGATAATTAGCTGTATCCCCAAGTATTGCTGCAAAATATATTACTATAAGAAGTGTAAATATATTCATTGATCCAATGGCCGCTAGTGCTCCTGCTGCAAATAACATTGAGTCTCCTGGTAAGAGTGGTGTAACAACCAATCCTGTTTCAAAAAAAATAATTGAAAAAAGAATAACATATGTTAATATTCCATACTGCTGTACAATTAAGGTTAAATACTTATCTATATGCATTAGTCCACTTATTAATTTAATTAAAATATCCATATTTTTTCTCCTTTCGCTATTAACGACCACTATTTATTTTCCCATGTTTCATATTATATATTTATAAGATTAAAATCAGATTAAGAAACTCTTAGATTTAGCTTAAGATTTATGTAAGCTTTTAATAAAAAAAACACCTAGATAACAGATAAATCTGAAATCTAGATGTTTAATATAACAGTTATTTTTGTTCCTTTACCTTCCTGATTTTCTACATTTATAGTTCCCTCATGTACCTCTACAATCCACTTAGCAATAGATAGCCCAAGTCCAGTTCCAGCCTTATCTTTAGATCTAGATTCATCTACAGTATAGAATCTTTCAAATATATTTTCCATTTCGTCTTTTGGTATTCCTATGCCGGTATCACTAACAGTAATTTTTACTGTTTTATTCTGAATTTCTGAACTTATATCGATTTTCCCTTGTTCTGGTGTGAATTTAATGCTATTTTCAATGAATACCCTAAGCATCTGCTTTATCATTTTATAATCTGCAAATACATTTACAGTATCATTTTTGTCACTTGATATTATATGGCTAGCATCTATAAGCTTACTTTCTCTCACTACTTCACTAATAAGCTCATTAAGCCAAAATTCTTTTTTCTCTATCTTTTGATTTCCACTATCGCCTTTGGCAAGAAACAATAATTTTTCAACTAAATTTGCCATATTGCTAGTTTCCAGCTTTATAGCATGAATAGACTTTTCTAAGGCTTCTCTATCATCTTTCCCCCATCTATCAAGTAGATTAGCATACCCTTGGATAACTGCAATAGGAGTCCTAAGTTCATGTGAAGCATCGGATACAAACTGAATTTGCCTGTTAAAAGCTCCCTGAAGCCTATCTATCATTTTGTTAAAAGTATTACCTAGTCTTTTAAGTTCATCATCAGGACCAGTAACCTCAATTCTTTCCTTTAAATTATTAATACTAATATTATCAGCAGCTTTAGCTATATCATCAATGGGTCTCAGCATCTTTTTGCTCATACTATATCCTAATATAATTGAAGCAATAACACCTAAAAAATCAGCTATTGCCGTAAAGATAAATAGAATTTTCATAAAGTCATATTCATTATCCATATCCTTTACTATTTGAATATACACCACGCCATGTTCTTTACTTTCAATTCTTAAATTTTTATAAACCAAGCGCTTATTGTCCTCTTCAAATTTTCTTATTTTATCAAAAGGTTCATTAGCTTTAATACTACGATTAAATTCCTTTGATATGTTTAGTATCTTCCCGTCTTCTTGTAGTATTCTTATGGATACATTTTGTTTAGAAGGAACATCTGAAATCAATTCTTTATCAGATAAATCTACATGCTCATTTTGTGACATAACCTTATTTAACACTATGATTTTAACATCTTCTACTTGTTTGTTCGCTTGACTATAAAAGTAATATTTTATTCCATATAGCATTGAGGCATTTAGAATAAGTAATACTAATGAAAACATTACAGCATAAAGTAAAGTTAATTTCACAGAAATTTTTGCACTCTTAATAATTTTAAAATTCATAATTAATCACCCTTAACAACATATCCTACCCCTCTTATAGTAGTTATAAGTTTATCTTCAAATCCATCATCTATTTTACTGCGTAAATATCTTATAAACACATCTACTACATTGGTATCCCCCATGTAGTCATAACCCCATACCTTCTCAATTAATTGCGCTCTTGTAAGCACAACATTTTTGTTTACTAAGAGCATCTCTAAAAGGTCATATTCCTTTTTTGTAAGTTCAATTGACCTTCCGCTTCTCTTAACTGTATGAGTTCTATTGTCCATAACAGTATCCTTTACTTTAATTTCATCCGTGTTATTGATTATAGATTTATTTCTTTCATACACCCTTATTCTTGCTAATAGTTCTTCAATTGCAAATGGTTTTGTGAGATAATCATTTGCACCTGTATCCAGTCCTAAAATCTTATCTGATATGTCGCCTCTTGCCGTAAGCATAATGATAGGCACCTGAGAGAATTGTCTTATTCTTCTGCAAACCTCAATTCCATTAAGTCCCGGTATCATAATATCAAGAAGTATTAAATTATATTCATTTTTCTCTGCTAAATTTAGACCTTCTCGACCGTCGTAAGCAATATCAGCTTTATATCCTTCATGATTTAATTCCATTTCAATAAACATTGCCATTTGTTTTTCATCTTCCACTAAAAGAATTTTGAAATCCTTCAAATTACCATCTTCCTTCCATAGTAAAATAGCAAGCCAGTAGCTCACTATATAATACTAATATACACTATTATCTTAGTCTTCGCTATATCCCCATTATTTTCTGTTCTGCCCTCTCTATCCTCATTATTTATAGTCTGAATAAAGAAAGGAACTACCACAATCTAGAAATTGCTTTCTATTTTGAGACAGCTCCTTAAAATAAGTCTTAATTTAAGTATAGTGTTTATGCATGATAACGCAATTTTACGGATTTATTTTAATTTATTTATGAATCATCTTTGCAACTAAAGCCAGCATTCCTGAAGTAATTAACGGTCCTACAGGTACTCCTCCGGAAAAGGCCGCAGCCGCAACTGCTCCCAATATCATGGCTGGCATAACATCACTATGTCCCTGAACCGTAAGGTATTTCAACCCTTGTCCACTTAAATATGTTGTTAAAAACGAAAGAACTAAAGCCACTATTCCTATCCATGATGTGAATACGCTTTTTATATTTTCTGCAGTAATACTGCCGCTTGCAATAGGTATCATTATGGCAGCTATAAGGAGTATAAGTCCCAATGTCATTCCATTTTTTTCTATAAACGGATACACATATTTGTCTAAGCCTAAGAGCTTTAGCATAAGTAAACCACATGTTGCAATGGCAACTGAATTAGCTTTACCAAATATGGAAACTGCAAGAATCAACAATAAAATAATAGTAGAACTCAAAACAAATCATCTCCTGAAATATGCTTCTTAAGATTTTAAAATAAAATTATTTACTTTAAATATACTATTCAAAATATGCAATTTTAATTCTACTATAGCTTAAACTATTTTATTTTGCAGTTATAAGTAAGTCCTTCTCTATTATATGATTAATCAACCACTCATTTAAAAAAGTTAATATTTCCATTATAGCTTCATCTTGATTTTCATCAACCTTACTTAAATTCACTTCATCTATCTTTTTAATAAAATCTGCATGGTCCATTTTTTGTGTAAACAATCTTTTATAATTTATACTCTCCATATAGTCTTCTTCATTTTTAAAATGATAAACTGTATACTCTCTTAGTTCTCCAATTACTTCTACTATTTTATCAAATTTATCTGTATAATATTGATCTTTTAGTAATTGATAGGCTCTTTCACCTATTTCAAAAAGTTTTTCATGCTCTGCATCAATCTGTGGAACACCTGTCTTATATTTTTCCTTCATCTCAAACATTTATTAGACCCCTCTTTTCAATTAATTTTAAAATTCCCCGATGTTGTTTTATTTTGAATTTAGTCTTATAATTCTACATTATTTTGCTAAGTTTTACAACAATATTATCCATATTATTCTATGTTTCTATAAAAGCAGTTTCCTTATCATGCTTCATTTCATCAAATCATCTAAATACTAACTAATTCTAGATCCTTAATAAATGACTTAACCGCCTCTTCTTTTGTAGCCCATGATGTTACTAAGCGAATAGCAGAATTATCCGTGTCCGCTTTTTGCCATATGTAAAAAGAATACTTTTCGTTAAGTTTCTCAATCACTCCATTTGGGAATATGGGGAATATTTGATTGGAAGGTGAATCGATTAAAAATCCATATCCACAATTACTAATTCCCATTTTTAATAGATCCGCCATATCATTAGCATGTTTTGCTATTTCAAAGTAAATATCATCCTTAAATAACTCCAAAAACTGTATTCCAATTAACTTTCCCTTTGCAAGTAATCCACCCTTTTGCTTAATGTGAAACCTGAAATCCTCTTTAAGAGAATCTTTACAAATAACAAGCGCTTCTCCCATTAATGCACCATTTTTAGTTCCACCTATATAAAAAGCATCAGTAAGCTTTGGTAAATCCGAAAGCTCAATATCATTCTCTTTTGAACATAAAGCCGAGCCAAGTCTCGCTCCATCAACATACAAAATTATATTGTTAGCCCTGCAGCAATCACTTAAATCTTCTAATTCTTTTTTCTTATATATAGACCCTATTTCTGTTGGATTTGAGATATAAACCATCTTAGGCTTTACCATATGCTCATCAGTATGCTCTTCTAATGCCATTTTTACATGGATAGGTTTAAGTTTTCCATCCTCCACTTTCATAGAAATAACTTTATGACCAGTTGCTTCAATGGCTCCTGTTTCGTGAACTAATACATGACCAGTATTAGCTGCAATAACAGCTTCATGTGGTCTTAAAAAAGCAGAAATGGCAGTAAGATTGGTTTGCGTTCCACCACAAAACATATGTACATCAACATCATTACGTTTAAGTTTATCCTTTATCAATTTAATAGCTTCGATAGTATACTTATCTTCTCCATACCCCTCTACCTGTTCCATATTTGATTCCATTAAAGCTCTCAATATATTGGGATGAGCTCCTTCACTATAATCATTTTTAAAACTATACATTAGTTTATTTCTCCTTTCAGTCTATTAGTGTTTAAATCGCCTATAAATCAATTATATCACTGAACCGTATGCACATTCTACAATTTTGGTCGAAAATCCCATATACCTTAAACAGTGTAGCAAAGCTATCATTTCATATTCTGGTATATGTACTCTTATAAATATTCAAAATACATTATAAAAGCGATTGGTTTCCACCAATCGCTTAATTATTTAACTTTTCTCTTCAATAAATTGCACTAATTCTTTGTTAAATTTATCTTGTTCTTCCCAAAATAATCCATGACCACTGTTTTCGAAAGGTATAAGCCTTGAGTTTTTTATTTCACGCTTTTGTGCTGTAGCTAATGGAAAATGACAAACTTTATCATGGACTCCATGTAGAATTAAAGTGGGAACCTTTATTTTTTTAAGATCATGAAACAAAGTCTCATCCCTAAGGGATGTTGCCACCGCTGCAGTGGACCACCCCGCTGCCTGCAATCCCAATTGAAAGAACCAATCTGAAAATGCTTCAGTTATATTCTGAAAGAAAAATTGATTTCCAAAATCCTGCAACATTTTAGGACGGTCATTATAAGTTTCCGTAATAATTTTATTTACATCTTCTTTAAGTAATCCATATGGAAAATCTGAACGTCTAACAAAACTAGGTGCAGCTGCAGCAAAGAGGGCAAGCTTAGATA
>JAJYBA010000096.1 GCA_021779235.1 Bacillota bacterium | reverse complement strand
AACTAATGTTAAAAACGCAGAAGCAAAAGAAGAAATAAAATCCCGTGATGAAGAAAGCAAACAGAGTGTAAGTAGCATAAAATCACCTTGTATTAAAATAGCGAAACCAAGAATATTTATTCCGGTGTTCCCAGGAACTAATTGTGAATATGATTCCAAGAAGGCCTTTGAGAAGGCTGGGGCTATAGTAGAAACTTTAGTAATTAAAAATTTATCTCCAAGTCATATAGAAGAATCTATAGAAAATATCGTTGAGGGCATAAGTAAGTCACAAATAGTCATGCTGCCTGGTGGATTTAGTGCAGGTGATGAGCCTGATGGTTCAGGAAAATTCATAGCCACTGCTTTTAGAAATTCTAGAGTGCAAGAGGCAATAAATAGCTTATTAAAGAATAGGGATGGATTAATGCTAGGTATATGTAATGGCTTCCAAGCATTAATTAAATTAGGTCTTGTACCTTATGGAGAAATAAGGGAGATAAATGAAAGCAGCCCTACTCTAACCTATAATGAAATTGGAAGACATGTATCTTGCATGGTGCAAACTAAAGTAGTTTCAACCTTGTCTCCTTGGCTTAATAACTTAAAAATGGGAGATACACATACCATTCCTGTATCACACGGAGAAGGTAGATTTGTTGCAAGTGAAGAAATGATTAAAAAATTATTTGCTAATGGGCAAGTAGCCACTCAATACGTAGACTTTAACGGTATGCCAAGTTATGATATAAACTTTAATCCTAATGGCTCTGTGCATGCTATTGAAGGCATTACAAGTCCAGATGGAAGAGTTTTTGGAAAAATGGGCCACTCTGAAAGAGTGGGGGCAAACATAGGAAAGAATATTATTGGTGAAAAGGACCAAAAAATATTTGAAGCAGGAGTAAATTATTTTAAATAAAAATATAAAAACCAGTAAGTGTATTTATTTTACACTTACTGGTTTTTTTAATTTTTTCAAATCTAGCATAAGTTCCTCTTGCTTTATCATATGCTCGCTAATGGACCAAGTATTTTGTTTATATTTAATTTTGTCAGTTATTATAAGCTGAAAATAAGATTTATCCTTTTCGGCAAGGCAATTTATAAAATTTTGCTGATCAGAAATTGAAAGAGAGTAGTAAGCATCTTTTAAATACTCAGCATAACTTTGTAAATTGTCCATTAGTGTTAAGGATCTTTTTTTATAATTGTTTCTAGAAACTAAAAAAGCTAAAACTATAATACTCATGAAAAAAAGAAAACTCCACATAATATCACCTCTGATACAAAATATTCAACTTATTATATCAAAAACGGTTTTTAAAAGGTAGGAGAATTTATTTATAAAAAATATGCTATTACTAATTTCATGTATAAAAGCTAAATCTAATTTGAGAAACACGAACGATATTAAATAAACAAGTAATTTAAACAATAAATATTCACGAAAACACGAACATTAATAATAATATTATTGTTAATGTTATTGACTTAACAAAAAATTGGTGTTAAGATAAAAATATAAATTAATAATTAGTTCATCAATATATTTCTAAGAATATGGCTTAGAAGTTTCTACGAGAGGCCTTTAACTTCTCACTATTGGTGGATCTTGAATTGACCTTATACAAAGGGTTATGTACTATGCCCTTAATTCAGGATTACACCATTAGAATAACTTTTTTATGGTGTAATCTTTTTTTATTGCTAATTATAGCAGGTGAATACTCTATTTCATGGGGAGGTAATAAAATGAAAGTAGGAATTATTTTTGGAAGCAAATCAGATAAAGACATAATGAAAAATGCAGCCATAGCGCTTAAGGAATTTGAGGTAGAATACGAAGTACATATTCTTTCAGCTCACAGAGTACCAGAAAGACTAATGGAAGTAATAAAAGAAATGGAAAATAACGGTGTAGAATGCATCATAGCAGGAGCAGGTCTTGCTGCACATCTTCCAGGCGTAATTGCCTCTCATACAGTAATGCCGGTGATTGGAGTGCCAATTAAGGCTGCTATTGAGGGCATAGACTCACTACTTTCAATTGTTCAAATGCCAAAATCCATTCCTGTTGCTACAGTGGGCATTAATAATAGTTATAATGCTGGAATGTTGGCAGTTCAAATTTTATCTCTAAAAGATTTAGAACTTAAAAATAAATTAGTAAAATATAGAAAAGAAATGAAAGAAAATTTTATAGCAGAAAATGAAGAAGCCTTTGAACTTTAAAATGAATTAACATTTAAATTTAATATTGCTCATCGAAGACGATGAATAGCTATGCAGTAATGATCTATTTTGCAAATATAAATATTAAGGAGTGGTTATTAATGGAAAATTCAGTATTGTTATATGAGGGAAAGGCTAAAAAGATATACAGCACAGATAAAAAAGACGAGGTTATAGTATATTACAAAGATGACGCAACAGCTTTTAATGGAATTAAAAAAGCACAAATTGAGAATAAGGGAATTTTAAATAATAGCATAACGTCTATGTTATTTGAGTTATTAGAGAAAAAAGGTGTAAGAACTCACTTTATCAAAAAAATAGATGACAGACAGCAGCTTTGCAAAAAGGTTGAAATAGTACCTCTAGAAGTAATTGTAAGAAATGTAGCAGCTGGCAGCATGGCAAAAAGATATGGAATAGTTGAAGGCACGAAGCTAAAAACAACAGTACTGGAATTAAGCTATAAAAATGATGAATTAGGGGATCCACTTATAAATGATTACCATGCAGTAGCTATGGGACTTGCTACTTTTGAGGAGTTATTAGAAATATATGGTTTGGCTTCAGAAATAAATGATATTCTAAAGGAAGTTTTCTTAAAACAAGATATTAATTTAATAGATTTCAAATTAGAGTTTGGCAGATTTAATGGAGAAATACTTTTGGCAGATGAAATATCACCAGATACTTGCAGATTTTGGGATGTTAAAACTGGAGAAAAATTAGATAAAGATAGATTCAGAAGAGATTTAGGCAATGTTACAGAGGCCTACGTAGAAATATTGAGTAGAATTACTGGTAAATAAGATATATGTAAGAAATGTAAATAACGATGAACATACCTAGAGGTAACAGGAACAATAACAAGGAGGAATTTCTTTGAATGGAATTATAGAAATAGACAAAATATCTATTACTGATAAAGATAAATTTGATCAAGATAAATTTAAAGAAGAATGCGGTGTGTTTGGAATTTTTTCGCCAGATAAAGATTTAGATGTTGCATCCCTAACTTATTATGGACTTTATGCATTGCAACATAGGGGAGAAGAAAGTGCTGGAATAGTGTATTCTGATGGAACTACCCTTGTTTGTGAAAAGGCAATGGGACTTGTATGTGATGTCTTTAATGAAAAACAAATCAGTGAAATGAAGGGGCACGCTGCAATTGGACACGTTAGATATTCCACAACAGGATGCAGTGAGGTGAAAAATGCACAACCACTTTTAAGTAAATTTAAACTAGGAGACATAGCTATAGCTCACAATGGAAATTTAGTAAATGCAGATGTTATAAGAGAGTTACTAGAGGATTGTGGCTACATGTTTCAAACCTCAATAGATTCAGAAGTTATATTAAACCTAATTGCTAGAGGTGCAAAAAAAGGCATGGAGCGTGCTGTGGTGGATGCAATACAGGCTATTAAAGGGTCCTATGCTATAGTAATGCTTACAAAGGAAAAGCTAATAGGGGTTAGAGATCAAAATGGTATTAGACCTCTTTGTATAGGTACCATAGGCAATAGTTATGTTCTTGCATCAGAAAGCTGTGCACTAGACGCAGTAGGTGCAGATTTTCTAAGAGATGTGAAACCGGGTGAGATAGTAATAATAGATGAAAATGGACTTGCATCCATTAATTTTGCAGAAAAAAGTAAAAATTCACTTTGCGTCTTTGAATATATATATTTTGCAAGACCAGACAGTACTATTGATGGAATCAATGTATACGCTTCAAGAGTGCTTGCTGGAGAACAATTATTTAAAGAAGCCCCTGTAGAGGCAGATATGGTTATAGGGGTTCCAGACTCAGGTATGGCTGCAGCAATAGGATATTCAAAGGTTTCTGGAATACCTTTTGGAATGGGTCTTATAAAAAATAGATATGTAGGTAGAACCTTTATAAGCCCCACTCAAGAAATTCGGGAAAGAGCGGTATCCGTAAAACTAAATGCATTAAAGATAAATGTAGAAGGTAAAAGAGTTATTCTTATAGATGATTCAATAGTTAGAGGAACTACAAGCAGAAGATTAGTGGAAATATTAAAAAAAGCTGGTGCAAAAGAAGTTCATTTTAGAGTTTGCTCACCAGTAGTAAAATATCCATGCTATTTTGGAATAGATACACCTTATAGAAAAGATTTAATAGGAGCTAATTGTGAAGTTGAGGAGATTAGAGAAGAGATAGGTGCAGATAGTTTAGGATACCTAAGTATGGAGGGATTATTAGAATCCTTGGGTCATTCTGAATTTTGCTTAGGTTGCTTTAAAGGTACATATCCAGTATCTGCTCCCTTTGAAAATGACAAAGAAAGATTAGAAAGGTAGGAGACATTTATGATAACTTATAAAGATGCGGGTGTTAATATCGAAGAGGGATACAAGTCAGTAAGTTTAATAAAAGAATATGCTGCTAGTACATTTACAAAGGGTGTTTTAAATCATTTAGGAAGTTTTGCTGGTATGTTTGAAATAGGGGAGGGTTACAAAAATCCTATTTTAGTTTCGGGTACTGATGGAGTAGGTACAAAACTTGATATTGCATTTAGAATGAAGAAATATGACACTGTAGGAATTGATTGTGTTGCTATGTGTGTAAATGATGTGCTTTGTCACGGTGCAAAGCCACTTTTCTTCTTAGATTATATAGCTTGTGGTAAATTAGAAGCTGAAACGGCAGCTGAGCTGGTAAAAGGTGTATCAGATGGCTGCGTTGCAGCTGGATGTGCGCTCATTGGCGGTGAAACTGCAGAAATGCCTGGATTCTATAGAGACGGGGAATATGATATGGCAGGGTTTACTGTGGGTATCGTGGATAAACATAAGATTATTGATGGATCTTCTATTAAGGATGGTTATTCACTTCTAGGAATTGAATCTTCAGGACTTCATAGTAATGGGTATTCCTTGGTTAGAAAATTATTACCTGATTTAGATAAGGATTTTAATGGAGAAAAGATTGGGAAGACACTTTTGACCCCAACAAAAATTTACGTGAAAACAATATTAAATCTTTTAGATAAATTCGATATAAAAGGCATGGCACACATAACTGGCGGTGGTTTTTATGAAAACATACCAAGAATGTTTAATGATAAGTTTACAGCAGTTGTAAATAAAAATAGTTTTAACACTCCAGATATTTTCAAACATCTTATTTCATTAGGGGTAGCAGAGGATCATATGTTTAATACATATAATATGGGAATAGGTTATGTATTATGTGTTGAAGATAAGGACGCTTTGAAGGTTATAAAGACTATTGAAGATTTAGGCGATAGAGCATATAAAATCGGTCATGTTGAAGCTGGGGGTAGCGGAGTATGCTTAAGATAGCTGTCCTAATCTCAGGTGGTGGCAGCAATCTACAAGCTATAATTGATAAGATAAAACAAGGCTATATTAATGCTAAAATAGAAGCTGTTATAAGTGATAGAATAGGAGCATATGGCATAGAAAGAGCAAAAAATGAAAACATACCTGCTTATGAACTAAATAGAAAAGAGCTTAAAGGTAATTTATCAAATGAAATATTAAAGCTTATTGATGGAAAAGTAGATTTAATAGTACTTGCAGGATTTTTATCAATACTGCAAGGTGAAATACTAGAAAAGTTTAAGAATAGAATAATTAATATTCATCCATCCTTAATGCCATCCTTCTGTGGAGTGGGTATGTATGGAATAAAAGTTCATGAAAAGGCAATAGAATATGGAGTGAAGGTTTCAGGCTGTACTGTTCACTTTGTAGATGAGGGAATAGACACAGGTACAATTATATTCCAAAATTCTGTTCCTGTTTATGACGGCGATAGTGCAGAAGATTTACAAGCTAGAGTTTTAGTTGAAGAACATAAGATATTACCAAAAGCAGTTAAGCTTATAAGTGAAGGTAAATTAAAATACAATAATAGAAAAGTAATAGTAGAAGAGTAAGATACAATGAATAGGTAAATAAGTCTAAGAAATATTGGATTTATTTACCTATAAGCATCAAATAAGATAAATTTTGAAA
>JAJYBA010000095.1 GCA_021779235.1 Bacillota bacterium | reverse complement strand
AAAGATATGCTGCATAAAAACCTTATGCAGCATATCTTTTTTACTCTTCTCTTTTCTTCCTAGGTACTTCTTTTATATATTGGTAATAATAACATTGTAATCTTCCATTATATAATTTTCTATTCTTATCTGCTTTCTTTCCAAATTCCTTTTGAAAATCACCATTAGATGTTAGTGCAAAACATGACCATTCGTTTAAGCTTGAGTACATCTCTCCCATGTCTCTATAAAGTTTTTTAACTTCTTCAAGCTCTCCTAGTCTTTCTCCATATGGTGGATTTGTTATTATAACTCCATATTTCTTTTTAGAACTAAAGCTTTGCATAGGCATTTTTTGAAACTTTATGCACTCTGAAACTCCTGCTTTTTCTGCATTATCAATAGCTGTCTTTAATAGTCTTCCATCAATATCTGAAGCTAGTATCTCAACTTCATTGCTATTTACGGTTCGCTTTGCACCTTCTCTGACTTGGTCCCAAATTTCCCTGTCCATAGTTGGCCAAGTTTCACTTACAAATTTTCTGTTTATCCCCGGCGCAATATTTTTCCCTATAAGAGCTGCTTCTATTGCGATGGTTCCTGAACCACAAAGTGGGTCAGCTAAGACTCTTGTGCTATCCCATTTACTTATTAACACAAGGGCTGCTGCTAAGGTTTCCTTGAGTGGTGCCTCACCAGCATATTCTCTATATCCTCTTTTATGTAGTCCCACACCTGAAGTATCTATTGATAAAGTAACTACATCTTTTAAAATTGCAACCTCTATCTTATACACAGGACCTTCTTCTGAAAACCACTCTTTATCATATTTTTTCTTCATAGCCTCTACTACTGCCTTTTTTACTATTCCTTGACAATCTGGCACGCTGTGCAGTTGTGATTTTACAGATTTACCTATGATATGCATCTTACCGTCTTCAGGTATTAAATTACCCCAATCTACTGCTAATGTGCCTTGAAATAGTTCTTCAAAAGACAAGGCATTAAATTCAGCCATCTTTATAAAAAGCCTTTCTGCAGTTCTTAGCCAAATATTGCATATAGCAATATCCATTTCATCACCTTCAAAGGTTATTCTTCCGTTTTCCACATTCAAATCTTCATACCCTAGTTCCTTTAGTTCTTTAGCTGTAACTGCTTCTAGCCCAAAAGTAGTAGTGGCAATTAAAGTATACATCATATATTATCTCTCCTATTTCTTCATTTCCTTACAACTCGTATTACTCATATTATAATATCTCTATTTGTTATTATTGTCTAGAAGTTTTAAATTATTTCCTAGAATACAAATAAAAGTGCCAGACCTACATCTAGCACTTATTTGTATAGTTTTATGTTTAAAGATCTTCTAGAATGTCTTTAATTATCTCCTGCCTTACTATTTTCAGGTAAAACTAAATTCAATATTATACCCACTAAAGTTGCTAAAGCTACTCCTGCAATTTCAACTTCTGATCCTGCGAATGGAAACTTAATACCCCCTCCGCCAATACCTAAAACTATTATTACCGAAGCAATTATTAGGTTTCTCTTTTTGCTAAAATCCACTTTATCTTCTACAAAGATTCTAAAACCAGAGGATGCAATTATTCCAAATAGCATTACGCTAACTCCTCCAATTACTGGTAGTGGAATGTTAGCTATTACTTCAGCAACTGGTCCAATGAATGATAATATAATTGCGATTACACCCGCTCCTCCAATTACCCATACACTATAAACCTTTGTAATTGCCATAACTCCTATGTTTTCACCGTAAGTGGTATTAGGAGGACCTCCTACAAAACCAGCAAACATTGTGGCAATACCGTCTCCAAGTATTGATCTATGGAGCCCTGGATTTTTTGTGAAGTCGCGTCCGCAAACATTATTTGTAACATATACATGACCAATATGTTCAGCTAAAGTTACGAAAGATACTGGAGCCATAAGCATAATAGCATTTATGTTAAAGGTTGGGAAAACAAAACTAGGTAATCTAATAAACTTCGCTTCAGATATTCCCTTAAGAACTTCCTGTGGAATTATTCCCAACAATATAGAGAGTATATATCCCACTACCATGGCAATCAAAATCGGTACTACTCCGAAAAATCCTTTAAAATACATAGAGCCTATTATTGCTATTCCCAAGGTTACCATTGATACAAATATCCATGTACCTCTAGATACACCTTCAAGCGCAGGGGTTGTAAAAGATGAATTTAGCCCTGCCCAATTTATTGCCACGCCAGCTAAACTAAGTCCTATTACAATTACTACAGAACCAACAACTACTGGTGATAAAATTCTATCTAACCATTTCGTTCCCACAAATTTAATAATTAAAGCTACAATTATATATATAAGTCCTGCAGCAATAATTCCTGATAGCATAGAACTTTGTCCATATAACTTTGTGGCTACAGACATAGGACCTATAAATGCAAAGGATGAGCCTACATACGCAGGAAGTTTAGCTTTAGTACATAAAATATATAATAAAGTTCCTACCCCGCTGCAAAATAGCGCAATTGATGGACTAAGACCTGTGAGCATTGGTACAAGGATAGTTGCTCCCACCATAGCAAATAAGTGCTGTAAACTTAATGGAATTGTCTCTTTAATAGGTAATCTTTCTTCAACATCTACAAAATTTTTCATTTAGTTCCTCCTTTTAGTCTCGCTGGACTATTTTAAAAGATTAAAGTTCATATATAATTACTGAGTCTTTTTCATCAATTTCTAAAAGTTCAACAGAAATCATTTCTTTGCCTGAAGTAGGTATGTTTTTCCCCACATAATCAGCCCTAATTGGTAGCTCTCTATGTCCTCTATCTACTAAAACAGCTAATTGTATCATTTGAGGTCTACCCTTATCTATTATGGCATCTATTGCGGCTCTTGCAGTTCTTCCAGTGTACAATACATCATCAACTAAAATTATTTTTTTACCAATTACATCTATGCCTAAATCTCCATTATTTAAAACTGGTTGCTCATCTACAGATGTGAGGTCATCTCTGTATAATGTAATATCAACACTGCTTACTGGAACTTTAATTCCTTCAAACTGTTCTATTAATAGAGCAATTCTTTCTGCAATTGGTACCCCACGCCTTTTTATTCCTACAAGTATTATGTTTTCTATTCCCTTATTTTTTTCAATAATTTCATGCGCTACTCTTGTCAAGGTTCTCTTTATAGCTTTTTCATCTAATAGTACTGACTTTAACTCCATAATTTCACCTCCTACCTAATAATATTATTTATTATTAAATTAATATGTAAACTTTTTATAATATAAAAAAGCCTTTACCATAAGGTAAAGGCATACTATACTTACACAATAGTATTACTATCTTTATCCTTATGATCTCTCTGGAACATTTAAAGGCATAAATATTATATTAAAAACATAATACCACATATTCTGTGCTATTTCAACTCTTTTTTTAGCTTAGCTATCAATTTTTCGAAATAGTCTGGGAGCGGAGAATCAAATTCCATGTATTCATTAGTACTTGGATGTATAAATCCAAGCCTTTTTGCATGAAGTACCTGCCCTTTTAAATTAAACCTCTGCTTTTTATAACCGTACACCAAATCCCCTACCAAAGGATGTCCTATCTTTGCCATATGTACTCTTATTTGATGTGTTCGCCCAGTTTCTAAGTTACATTCCACCAAGGTATAACTCCCAAATCTTTCTATTACTTTATAGTGGGTAACAGCCTTTTTACCAGTTTTTACTACACCCATCTTTATCCTATCTATTGGATGTCTTCCAATGGGTTCATCAATTGTGCCTTCATCATTCTTAATTACACCTTCTACAAGTGCTAAATAACTTCTTGTCATTGAATGCTCTTTAAGCTGCATGGCTAGAGCATTATGAGCATTATCGTTTTTAGCAACCACTAAGGCTCCAGATGTGTCCTTATCAATTCTATGCACTATCCCTGGTCTTATTATACCATTGATGCCTGATAGATCTTTACAATGATTTAAAAGCGCATTAACTAATGTACCACTATAGTTTCCTGGCGCTGGGTGAACCACCATATCCTGTGGTTTATTAATTACAATTACGTCACTATCTTCATATATAACGTCCAAGGGTATTTCTTCTGCTTTTACATTTAGCTCTACGGGCTCTGGAATAGATAATGTAATTGTATCCTCTAATTTCAATTTGTAATTACTTTTTCTACATTTTCCATTTACAGTTGCAGTTTCACCTTCAATTATTCCTTGAATATATGATCGTGACTTATTTTCAAATTTATTAGAAATAAAAACATCTAATCTTGTACCAACCGAACTTTCATCAACTTTAAACTCAAAACAGTCCATCTATACCTCTTCCTTTACTATTGATATTGCTAAAATTAATGTACCCACAACTACTAACATATCAGCTATATTAAATGTTGGGAAATAATACACCTCTTTATAATGAAGTAAAATAAAGTCTACTACGTATTTATAAAATACCCTATCATATAAATTTCCAAGGGCTCCACTAATAATCAAAGCAAAACTTATTCTTAGAAATTTAGATTTTGGCTTATACTTAATAATATAATATATCATTGCAGAAATAACCAGTAATGTAACTATAGCTAACAATATCAATTTGTTTTGTAAAATGCCAAAAGCCGCTCCCCTATTCTCTAAATATTCTAATTTAAAAATGCCTTTAATTAATATAATTCCATCTTTTTCTTTCAAAGAATTCAGCGCCCTAATTTTAGCTAATCTGTCCAATAGCAAGCCTAAAAAAATTATTAATGCTTCCATACCCTTACCCCCTATTTAATATAAAAAATGAAAAGCATATATTGCTAAAATTTGTTTTCTTAACAAAGAACTCTTCACAATATATACTTTTCTTATTCTCCCTAATTTAAATCCTTACCTGTGTTACTGAAATATTATTAATCTGGCAACTGATTTTTATATTGTTCATTACTTATTTTCTCTATAGGTTCAACATAACCGTCATCATCATCGTCGTAATCCAAAGACAGGTCTTCTAATTTATTAAAACGTTGAACTACCTGATAAGTATCTTCAGCATCAATGCCTACTTCTCCACTATTACTATATCTAAAGTGTGTACCAAGTAACTCTTCCTCAACGCATCTATTGTTTTGTTCTGCTGGCTTATTATTACCTATAGATTTTTGACATGCCACACAATTCTCTGCGTAAGGAATAAATTCTAATCTCGCCTCGATTATATCTTTACCACAACTTTTGCATTTTCCATAGGTATGATTTTCAATGCTCTTTAAAGCATCATCAATTTTTTTAATAATTGACATCTCGTTTCCCTTAAGTGCCAGGCCCTTTTCTTTATCAAATAATTCAGAAGCAGTATCAGACGGATGATTATCATAAAACGATATTTCGGTAGCCATTTCACTGTTAGAATTTATAACCCCATTTTGTTTCATTTGATTAATAAGATTAAGTACTCTTGCCTGTTCACTTATCAATTTTTCCTTAAAATATTGTATTTTTTCCTTTTCCATGATAACAACTCCTCTAGTTTTTAATATAGTAGTAATATTAAACTGATAAAAGTTCTATATGCTTATGTTTTCTCATGGAAAGAATTTTATTACACTTACTTAATAATATTTAAAAATTCTTGAAAATAATTTATTGAATTCGGGAAAGAAATTTCCGTACATTCCCAATTATCTATAATTATCCAACCCTTATTTCTCATAGCAGAGCAAAGAAAAGCTAGTGATATTCTATGATCATTAAAGCTATTCATTTCCACATTTTTATCTATGTATCTATCTTTACCATTAATGATAAGTGTATTATTTTTAACTTCGCAATCTACATCTAAAATTTTTAAATTATGAACAATAGCCTGACCTCTATCACTCTCTTTATGTTTTAATTCTTCTATTCCCTCAATAACAGTCTGACCCGTACTAAAAGCTGCCAGTAGTGCTATCACCGGAATCTCATCAATTATAGCAGGTATTACTTCACTAGTAAGATTAATGCCCTTTAAATTGCTACTCCGAGCAATAATATTACCTACTTCTTCTTCATTTACTTTCCCCTGATCAATTATTTCAATGTCAGCACCCATTAATTTTAATATTTCTAAATATTGCCTTCTATTTTTATTTAATAACACATTCTTAATAGTTACTTCACATCCATCACCAAGTAACACACAAGCAATAATAAATGCTGCTGAAGAAACATCCCCTGGTATAAAAAT
>JAJYBA010000094.1 GCA_021779235.1 Bacillota bacterium | reverse complement strand
TCTCTCTAGACATTTGAAGTAAAAAATATCCATAAAAGTTTTCTTTGTCTTCTATGAGCATAAAATTAACTTGCTCTACAAGTTTTAAAAAATCTTCTATAAAGTCCTTTGGCATTTCCTCAATGCTTTTCACATTAGTGATTTCATCATAAAGTGAGTTTTTAAGACTTTCAAACTTTTTTCCCATAATCTCACCTAGCCCTTAATTTCATTATAGGCCTTAAAATACAATTCAACGAAAGCTTCATTTTCTAAGCATAACTTATAAACACTATCATAATTTTCTTTAATATCCTGCATAATGCCTAGACCTAAGTCCACAGGATAAAACCCTAGGAATTCTACAAATCTTTTTATGTCACTATCTAAAATTTCTTTCTTACTTAATACACTCAAAATATTCTTTGCAATCAAATATAATCTAGTGTGACTTTCCACTTTTACCTTTTCGATTACCTCTTGTGATAATTCCAGATATTCAAATACCTCTTCAAAAGAAATTAGCGGTTTAGTATCTTCCTCAGCAAATGTCATGAACTCATGAGCAATTCTATTACCTAAATTCCCTTTTAGTATATTTAAAAATACTCTTTTAGGGATTGTATCTTTATTTTCAGTGTAAAGCCTATAGCTTTTAGAAACACGTTCAAAGCTTCTAGGGGTTGCCTTTATTTGCTCATCGCTTTTGGTACTATGTAAATATTCTGGGAAAGTAGCTATAAACTCTATAACCTTTTGCTCAAGGTTATTTTCAGTAGCCCAGGTAAGCCAAGCTTTTGAATTACTTTCCATATATAACCACACAAACCTATTTTCTTGTGCTGCATCCATATCAACTACTTGATAATCAAAATCCTCTCCATATTTACTAGAAGGATTCATTGCAGCTAAGATTTTCACTTTGTCATGAAGCTTATACCCATTAATCTCTCTATTTAGTATTAGATTCATAAGTTCCTGCTGCACCGTATGTTCACATCGATTTATTTCATCAATAAATAAAAACACCTCTTTGCCGTCCATTATCAAACTATCAATCTCCTGTAGTTTAGTGTGAACCGCATAAACAGTGTGCCTTTTGCTAACAGTACTTCCATTAGCATCTATAAGACTATAGTCCTCAACCGTTGGAAGACCGCCTATTTCTCCTTCTTTTAAAAGATTTCCATCTATAATAACTAGACTCCAGCCTTTCTTTCTTGAAAGAGCTTTAGCTAAGGCAGTTTTTCCTATACCGCTTTCCCCTACAATTAAAGGTACTTCATCCGTTTCTAAGACAAATTCTACACTTAGTAAGGTATCTTTAAAATTCATAATACATCCCCCCGTGCTACATCTTCAGTTTTTCATCAACTGCTATTTTTTTGCAGAGTTTACTACCATATTTATAAATAAAAATCATTTTGTCCACAGATATATTTCCATGTTTCTCATTTATACTATCACAGTTTATAAAATCTCTTACATATTTCTCTGATACATCTTCCTTAGATAACGCCTCTATAAGAGCCCGCTCTACCGAATCCATTGGTATATCATTAATAAAATATTTCATTACCAAGACATTGTGCTTTAAAAATAATATTTTTTTATTTTCATCTATATTATGGATAAATTTTACAGCAGCTTCATTTTCTACAATGGCCAATATTTCTACATTTAAACTTGGATTTTCTATATATCTTAAAGCATCATAATTTCTTTTTATGGCTAAAAGTTGAATTTCTTCAATTGGACTGCTTATGTATTTTATAGAATCATAATCTTTTTCTATAGCTAACTTTTGCAATAGAATGCTTGGACTTTTAGCATATTTTATTGCATAGCCTTTTTGCTGAATTCCTACTTTTATAAGTTCTTCAGAAGGCTCTTCTATAAATTCCAAAGTATTCCATAACTTTGACACAACATATTTTTTCATATCATAAGTCGGGTTTTCTATAAACTCAATAGCCCGTGGATTACCTGTTATGGCCATTTCCTGCATTTCTTTTGTAGTTTTTTTTATATGGCGTATCATTATTCCATCTTTCTTTATAGCCATAAGCTTCATCTCATCACTGGGATTTTCAATGGTTTTTATAACAATTGGGTTGCGCTCTATCATTTGAAGGACTTTATCTTCTGTCATAAAATTGCACCTCGATACTTATTAATTTAGAAGGTTTAAAATTATAAAATTTAAGATTACCCAGAGCAAATTTTTAACATTAAATTATTTAAATATCAAATATTTACCCGTAAATTGATAATTTTATAATTTCCTAAAATATAAAAAAAGAGATATCACTATCTCTTTTATACACGAATCAAAAATTTTTTAAATTTATAATCCAAAATACCGTTGCCCTAATTTTTACACCTATCTTTCAGATAGGTGGGTGTTCTCAGAGATGTTTAACAGTCCTTGCCACTTAATATTGGTCTTATAGGCCTAATCCACACCTAGATCTCGAACTCCCGTATAAATAATGTAGGTTGAAAATAAGAGCTTGACGAATATCCCAGAAATATTAACTTATAAAATTTTCAAATATGTTTAATTTGTATTTGTTAAATTTATTATATCAGAATTAAAATTAATTTCAATAGTAATTTATGGAATTTTAAAAATAAACTTACTAAGCAATAATACCTTCTTTTTTTAGGTATACTTCTGTATTTTCATGTGTTACTCCAGCATTACATTCTCCTTGCATTTTTTTCATAGTTTTTAATATAACAGCGTCTGCAATACTCATTCCTTCCGAGGATAGAACTCCTAAATTCATAATTGTATCTTCTGCAGTTTCTGCAACAATTCCATTTCTTACAGGTACTATAGAATCATTTATGGCTAGTATTGCCGATTGAACAGCAACTGATGCAGAAGTTGAAAGCTTTATTGCACATCCTTCCTTTGCGCCATCACATATCATACCACTAGTATTTGCAAGGGTATTTTTTATAACTCCATCTACTTGGTCTTCACTGGCACCCATTAACCATGCTATAGCTATACCTGCACCGGTTCCAGCTGCAACACCACAAGCACATAGTGCAGATAATCTCCCTATATAATGTTTAATATAGCTATTCATAATATGACTTATTGCTACCGCTTTAGCCAATTTTTCATCATCTACATTAAATTTATTTTTATATGCCACTATAGGCAGAATTGCTGTAAGTCCATTGTTTCCACTTCCATTACTGCTCATAACAGATAAATTTAGCCCTGACATTCGCGCATCACTAGCAGCTGCTGTTAACATCATTGAAGAGGTCATTAAGTCCTCTGAAAGAATCCCTTTCTGTATGCTTTTCTTAAGACTAAAGCCAACCCCCATACCCATTTTTTCTTTTAATCCTACCTTAGCTATGGTTTCATTCATTACTATTCCTTCTAACATAAAAGCGATGTCTTCATGAGGAATTCTCTCAATTTCCTTTATAATTTCTCTTATTTTTAAACTATATAAAAGGTTTTTCCCTTCATTACTGCTTTTATCCTCTTTTCTTAGATCTACAATAACTTCACCTAAGCTTTCAATATAAACAAATCTATTATGTTTTCCGCTAATAATCACACTAGCATTGCCTTTATCTGTTGCAAGATTCACTTCTACATAGATCTTGTCTTCAGTATCTTTAATGTCTAGTGATAATTTTTTGCTATGTAAAAGTTCTTTTGCAAGCTGCACCTCAGTTTCGTTAATTCCTTCCAGTACCCTTAAATCCTTCTCACTTTCTCCTCCGATAAAACCTAGTGCAGCTGCAATATAAAGCCCAACCTCCTGTGTATTGGGTATTCCAACTGACAATCCATTTTTATATATGTTAGGACTAACAAAAACTTCTGCTTTCTCTATATAATTAAAAGCTATTAATTCTTTAGCCTTGGCACAGGCAAGAGCAACAGCTACTGGCTCAGTACATCCCATGGCTGGAACAACTTCTTCCTTCAATGTTTGAACTATAAGATTTCTTAATTTCATGGTATCACTCCCCTACGGATTATCTTAAGGCATCTCAAAACATATAGATTAATTATTTTTAAAAAGATGCCTAACATACATTAGAGCAATACTCATGCCAATAAAATCATACTGTGTATAGCCCATTCAATAGTATACTTTCTCATAATGAGAAAAAACAAAGAAAAACAGTCTCATATTGAGAATTAATTCTCATTTTGAGACTGTTTTATTCCGTATTCCTTTAATTTTCTGTATAAAGTTGCTCTGCTCAATTCCAAAGCCTCAGCAGCCTTTGTAATTGCCTGTTTGCTATGTCCAAAATGTTCTAAAGCTTTTTCAATTTCTTTTTTCTCCAGTTCCTTAATAGGTACAATACCTACATTTTCACTGCTCATTAAAGTGTTTTCTGCAACCTTAAGTCTATTAGGCAAATCAATACATTTTATAACACTACTGCCACACATATTTACTGCATACTCTATAGTATTTTCCAATTCACGCACATTACCTGGCCACTCATAATCCATAAAAGTTTCTAAGGAAGCATCATCTATTTTACTTATATTCTTACCTAACTTAGAATTACATTTATCTAAAAGATAATCTACAAGAATTACTATATCATCTTTTCTATGCCTTAAAGGGGGTATATTAAGGGGAATTACATTTAGTCTATAAAACAAGTCTTGCCTAAATTCTCCTTCTAACACCTTTTTTTCTAAATCTTTATTTGTAGCTGCTATAATTCTTACATCTATTGGAATGGATTCTTTTCCACCAATCTTCTCAATAACGTATTCCTGCAGCACCCTTAACAGTTTAGTTTGAAGATGGATAGGCATGTCTCCAATTTCATCCAAAAATATTGTTCCCTTATTTGCTAATTCAAATTTGCCGGCCTTCCCACCCCTTCTTGCTCCTGTAAAAGCACCATCCTCATATCCAAAAAGCTCACTTTCTAATAATTGCTCAGGGATAGCTGCGCAATTTATTGGAATAAATGGTCTCTTATCTCTATCACTGTGAAAGTGAATAGCTCGTGCAAATAGCTCTTTTCCCGTTCCACTTTCTCCCTGAATGAGTACTGTAGAAGTGGATTTTGAAGCTTTCTCTGCTTCTACTTTAACCTGTTCTAAGCAGTTACTACTACCTATAATACTTTCAAAGGAAGTAACAATAGTCCCTGTGGTAATCTTGTTTACCGTTTTTAATAAATCTGAAATATTACTAAAGGTACATACTATACCAAAGCTTTTATCCCCAATACTAATAGGCTTCGCATCAAAAATTCCTCTAAAATGATGATTACTACCACTATAAGTAAATTCTTTATTTCTTAAATTCATATCTTTTTCAATAAGGCAATTAAAATCTAAGGTGCCAATAAGATTTTTTATATTGGTGCTTAAAATTTCACTTCCCTGAAGTCTAAATAACTCTATTGCTTTGGTGTTATAGTGAAGAATTTTCCCCATATGGTCTGCTGCTATAATTCCCCTATCTACGGAATCAAGAACCACTTCAAGTTCACTTGCCAAAAGCTTTATTTGCTCTGTGTTCTCTTGTTCTAATAGCTTTGATGAAATTAAATCAGCCATTCTATTTAAGAAATTCATTAAATTTGCTTGATTATTTATAATAGCATTCTTCTGCTCTTCTTCAAAAGCAATAAGTCCAATAACTCCAACAGTGTCATCTCCTACATGAATTGGGCAACAAACTTCTGCAAACTCCATGCAATTATCTACATTCTCACACTTTAAGCAAGTAAAATGTTTTCTAGGATCTTCAATAATAAAACTTTCTCCCTGTGCTAAAGCGAATCCAAAAGCAGATTTTTCATTTACTTTTTCTCCAATACAATCTCTATATCTTCCTGTTCCTGCTATTCTATTATAATTACTATCTACAACAGTCACGTCTACTCTTATAACACTTGATATTGCCTCAGAA
Organism: Bacillota bacterium; assembly: GCA_021779235.1. Classification (GTDB taxonomy): domain Bacteria; phylum Bacillota; class Clostridia; order Clostridiales; family Clostridiaceae; genus Clostridium_AD. The sequence continues at coordinate 349 of JAJYBA010000094.1, read as the reverse complement.
ATCTTCTGAACATTTGAAACGATTTTTATCAAATCCATCCCTATCATCCTTTTGTTTTTTACTTAGATTTACGCTTATTATATCATATGGTTCCACCCAGGTGGCAAGTTTATATGATAGCTTATCCTTTAAATTTCATCATTAGCAAACATTAATTAGAGGTTATTGTTTATAAACTCCTAAAATAAATACAAATTATAAATTTGGAGATAATATCATTGAAAGAAGGTGTTTTGATGAATGAAGGACTAATCGTACTAGTAAGAGGAATCATTGGATTTTTCACCTTACTGATATTGACTCGTGTTCTTGGTAAGCAGCAGATTAGTCAGTTGACCTTGTTTGATTA
>JAJYBA010000093.1 GCA_021779235.1 Bacillota bacterium | reverse complement strand
GAAAATTTCACTGATATAAGATTGAGTATAAATGCTTACGCTACGTAAAATGCAAATAAATTTTTATGAAATTATTCTTTGTAATTTATAAAGAACAGGATGTAGTCCATCAGCACAACAGAAAATTTCAGTTCCCTTTTGCTTTATCCAAGGGTAATCATGTCCTAATGCTAAAAATACTATCTTATCTTGAACTCCTGCCCATGCCCAACTGCAAAAACCATCCGGTTTGCTACAATTTTTAGACACATACTCTTGTCCCTCTTTATACTTTAAACAAGTAGTATGTACACCTTCTGCTGCATATTCTGTATGAATATCTCCTATTTCAAGTTTCTTTAAAACTGTAATTTTAATATCATAATATTTCGTAGTTCCCATCATTCCACTTCCCCCACTGAATTTTTAATACCAATGTAAAATTTCATACTTTCCAATTAATTATATATATTCATTATACAATTAGTGATATAGCGTTTTAAATTAATATGCCACAGGACTACTCTATGACTTTATAAAACTAACTAATGCAATATTGTGTTTGTTGGCTACATGCATTTGTGTTGTAAAATATTTTCTAAAACTTTCTTATATAGTCGTAGTTCCATTTTTGTAAAAGAAAGCGAACTATATCGAGATAGGAAGAGAAATAGATTATTTCTATACCCCAGAAGATTATTCAACAATTTGTGTATATATTTACTGATGATATGGGGAACTTAATACAAAAGGATAATTAGGTGAACATATGATATTTAATATAATTGTTGGTTTTATAATTCCTTGGATTTCAGGTATGGTATTTTATTTTATAGATAGAAAAGTTCTTTTTATTATTGCACCCTTTCAAAGTGCAATAGCGTTTACATTTAATTCAATTGGAGTCTTTTATGGATTTTGGAGTATATCTCCTCATGCCTATGGTAAATTTTCTACAATTCCTTTTGACTTAGGGGTATACCCAATACTCTCTGTATATTTAATACATTACATTAAAAAGACTAAATTTAATCCTTACCTTATCATAATTATTGTAACAATTTTTACAACAACCCTTGAATGGTTTGGCATATTAACTGGGAGAGTAGTATATTCAAATGGTTGGAATTTGCCATTTACCTTTGTTAGCTACTTGATACCATACTTACTAAATTACTGGTTTTATATGCAACTAAAACAAATGAAGATATTCAATTAATCTAAACCCCCAGATATGCCCTGCCACACTTTAGGTGGTTGGTCAATGAAATATTAGTTTCAAAGAGCTAACTTTCGATTATGAAACAGGATAATATATTTCCTTAAAGGGCAATATATCAATTATTAGAAATTATTAATTGATGGAGGTATTTATATATGAGCACGTTTAGGAAAAATATTGAAAGTGACAATGACACCAGAAAAGAGATTACAGATGATGGAGAAAAGCGTCTAACCAGCAAAGACGGAATTAACGGACTCCAAAATGGAGTGAAAGAATCCGATATAGGGCTTGGTACGGCAATTGTAAGGGAGCAAAAGTTTCTGTAACACTTGAAGAGTACTTACCAAAGTATGAATAATACTTTGGTTGTTTTTTGTTTTTAAAAATATTAATACAGTGTAAAAATTTGAGTATTTAACAATTTAGTTATTGTTTTAAAAAGTATATTGAAAATAATATCTATAGTCCAACCACTTTTTTCACCATACCAATTGAATATCCTTGCCTTTTACCTTTTTTGTACCATTTCAGAATCTCCAAATATAAAAATAAAGTAGTGTATAACAGTCAACTTTTCAGTCAAAAATCATACACTACTTTAAATCCATAAATGGCTTAAATACTTATATTTCCTATTCCCACTCAATAGTTGAAGGTGGTTTACTAGTTACATCGTAAACAATTCTGTTTACTCCTTGAACTTCATTAACAATTCTTCTAGAGACCTTATCTAATACTTCATAAGGTATTCTAGCCCAATCTGAAGTCATTCCATCTGAACTGGTTACAGCTCTTAGTGCAACTGTATGACAGTATGTTCTTTCATCTCCCATAACTCCAACAGATTGGATGTTTGGTAAGCATGCAAAGTATTGCCATATTTCACTTTCAAGTCCTGCTTTCGCTACTTCATCTCTGAATATCGCATCCGCTTCTCTAGTTATAAATAATTTTTCATCTGTTATTTCTCCAAGTACTCTTATAGCTAGACCTGGTCCAGGGAATGGCTGCCTCCATACTAGATGGTGAGGAATTCCAAGCTCTTCACCTACAGCTCTAACTTCGTCTTTAAATAATTCTCTTAAAGGCTCTATTAATTTAAAGTGCATATCTTCTGGAAGTCCACCAACGTTATGGTGACTTTTTATAGTAGCTGAAGTATCAGTACCACTTTCTACTACATCTGGATATATTGTGCCTTGCACAAGGAAATCCATTTGTCCGAGTTTATTAGACTCCTCTTCAAAAACTCTTATAAATTCTTCTCCAATTATTTTTCTCTTTTGCTCTGGATCACTTATGCCTTTTAGCTTACCTAAGAATCTGTCTTGAACATTAACCCTTATTATGTTCATATCAAATTCGCCTTTAAATATTGTTTCTACTTGGTCTCCTTCATCTTTTCTTAAAAGACCATGATCTACAAATACACAAGTTAGTTGCTTCCCTATGGCTTTATGCACAAGCATTGCAGCAACTGAAGAATCCACTCCTCCTGAAAAAGCACAGAGTACCTTTTTATCTCCAACTAGTTCTCTTATAGTCTTGATTTTTTCTTCTGCGAAAGATGACATTGACCAATCACCTTTAACCTCACATACATCATATAGGAACTTTCTAATCATTTCTTCACCGAAAAGAGTATGTTTAACTTCTGGGTGGAATTGAACGCCGTAAAGTTTTTTAGAAGTATTAGCCATAGCTGCCACAGGACAGTCTTTAGTAGTTGCAATTACTTCAAATCCCTCCGGAGTTCTTGAAATATAGTCTGTATGACTCATCCAACATTGATTTTCTTCTATTCCTTTGAAAATAGCAGCATCTTTGCATAGGTCAACCTCTATTTTTCCATATTCTCGAACCTCAGGTGTTTTAACTTCTCCACCAAGAACATGTGCCATTAATTGAACCCCATAGCATATTCCTAAAATAGGTACACCTAATTCAAATATTTCTTTTTCTATTCTTGGAGCACCTTCACCATAAACACTATTTGGTCCACCAGTGAATATTATTCCTTTTGGATTCATCTTTTTTATTTTTTCTATAGAGTATGTGTATGGTATTATTTCACAATAAACATTGTTTTCTCTAACTCTTCTTGCTATAAGTTGATTATATTGTCCGCCGAAATCAACTACTAAAATTAATTCCCTATTAATCAATGTTTTTTCCTCCTATAAGCTTAAGTTTTTTTCTAGCTATTCTTATCTATACTAGCTATTCTCATCTATGCTAGCTGTTCACACTATAATTTGGTGCTTCTTTTGTAATAGATATATCATGTGGATGGCTTTCTCTTAACCCTGCTGAAGTTTGAACAACAAAGGTTGAAGTTTCAAACAATTGCTCTAGGGACGGCGAACCTAAGTATCCCATTCCTGAACGTATACCACCTATCATTTGATATATAGTCTCTATAACGCTTCCTTTAAAAGGTATTCTTCCTTCTACCCCTTCTGGCACTAACTTCTTATTTCCTTCTTGGAAATATCTATCCTTACTTCCACAAGCCATAGCGCCTAAAGAACCCATGCCTCTATATACCTTATAGCTTCTTCCTTGATACATTTCTATCTCTCCTGGAGCTTCTTCGCAGCCTGCAAACATTGAACCCATCATTACTACCTTTGCCCCTGCTGCCAATGCTTTAACTATATCTCCTGAGTATTTTATACCACCATCTGCAATAACTGGTACTCCATACTTATTTCCCTCTTCAACACAATCCATAACTGCTGTAAGTTGTGGAACACCTACTCCTGCTACAACCCTTGTAGTACAAATTGATCCAGGTCCTATACCTACTTTTACACAATCTGCTCCTGCCTCAATTAAATCTCTAGTTGCCTCAGCAGTTGCAATATTTCCTGCTATTATTTGGAGCTCTGGATATTCAGATTTTATTTTCCTTACCCCATCCATTACTCCGAGTGAATGGCCATGAGCTGTATCTATAGTTATTACATCTACTCCTGATTTTACTAAAGCAGCTATCCGCTCCATCATATCTACAGTCACACCAACAGCCGCACCACATAACAATCTCCCTCTAGAATCCTTTGCAGCATTTGGGAACTTTATAGTTTTCTCTATATCTTTTATAGTTATTAGTCCTATTAAATTATTTTCTCTATCAACTAAGGGTAATTTTTCTATTTTATGTTTTTTAAGAATTTCCTTAGCTTCCTGCATGCTTATTCCTTCTGCTGCAGTAATCAAGTTTTCACTTGTCATTATTTCTTTAATTTTTCTACTATAATCAGTTTCAAAAACTATATCTCTATTTGTAATTATTCCAACTAATTTACCGTTTGTCGTAATTGGAACTCCTGATATTCTATATTTGCTCATTAATGCTAAAGATTCTTCTACTGTATTATCTGGGGATAAAAAGAAAGGGTCTGTAATTACGCCATTTTCTTGTCTTTTTACTCTATCCACTTCAATGGCTTGTCTTTCAATGCTCATGTTTTTATGGATAATACCTATTCCGCCTTCTCTAGCCATGGCAATAGCCATTCTAGACTCAGTAACAGTGTCCATGCCTGCGCTCATTAGAGGTATGTTAAGTTTTATTTTTTTTGTAAGGTAAGTACCTAAACTAACATCCCTAGGTAATATTTCTGACTTATTTGGAACTAGCAATACATCGTCAAAGGTATATGCTTGTTTTAATATCTTTGCCATTTAATCAACACCCTTTCACAAATCTATTTTAAATTCATTTTTATAATTAGCAAAAAAATATTTATATATACTACATTTTAAAATTGTGATAGCTTCAAACACTTAATGTATTGGGTAAATTAAGTCTTTAAAGCTATCCAGTAAGAGCTGCTAAGCAATAGAGAGTTATTAATATTCTCTCTTAATATAGTCTTGTGACTGCAAAATCACAATTTTACACTCACAACTCTACATAAGTCATAATTTACTAGAAATGCTTTCACTCCTTGTGGAAATCCCATAATTACTAATGCTTGTTCAACAAATATATGCACTTTTCAACGCACTAAATATATAAAATATAAAAAGACATACTAATCCTACTTTGACTAAAGTAAAATTAGCATGCCTAAAATAAGTTCATACTAAGATTACTCATAGTCGGAAATTTGCGGCTTCCGGTAGATACTCCTTGCCATATTCAAGGGATATATGAGTTGCGTTATTGTTTTTTAAAGTTGTTATAACTATAATAGTTAATGTTTTGACATTTGTCAATGCATATTTCTTACTAACCCATGAAAATATTAAAGATATAATTCTGACACTTAACAAAATAAAAGCAAGTAGAATCAATTGTATATAATAGCATTGAATAATAAAAAGGTTAACTAGACTAAGTCTAGCTAACCTTTTTACCTAAAGATATTTTAATTTTTAATAATTATTGTTTAAATTACTTTTAGTACATTCCATCCATTCCCATTCCTGGTGCGCCCATTGGTGCTGGACTCTTTTCTGGAATATCCGCTACTGCAGCTTCTGTTGTTAAGAATGTTGCTGCAACAGATGCAGCATTTTGAAGTGCTGATCTTGTAACCTTTGTAGGGTCAACAATTCCTGATTTTATCATATTTACCAATTCACCGCGTAAAGCGTCATATCCAATTTCAGGAGCACTCTCTCTTACTTTTTCTATTATAACTGAAGCTTCTGCACCAGCATTTGTAGCTATTTGTCTTAATGGTTCTTCTAAAGCTCTTTTAATTATATTAATTCCAACTTGAACATCTGCTATGTCTGATGTTAATTTAGCAATCTCTGGAATAGCATTAATATAAACTGTTCCACCACCAGCAACAATTCCTTCTTCAACTGCTGCTTTTGTAGCTGCAAGAGCATCTTCTATTCTAAGCTTTCTTTCTTTTAATTCAGTTTCAGTAGCAGCTCCAACTTTTATTACAGCTACTCCTCCTGCAAGTTTCGCAAGTCTTTCTTGTAATTTTTCTCTATCGAAATCTGAAGTAGTATCCTCAATTTGTCTCTTAATTTGAGATACTCTATCATGAATTAAGTCCTTTTCACCTTTTCCATTTACTACTGTAGTATTTTCTTTAGATATTTTAACACTTTCTGCTCTTCCAAGCATATCTAGAGTAACATCTTTTAGTTCTCTTCCTAATTCTTCACATATAACTTCTCCTCCAGTTAGGATTGCTATATCTTGAAGCATTTCTTTTCTTCTGTCACCAAAACCTGGAGCTTTAACAGCTACGCAAGTGAAAGTTCCTCTTAATTTATTAACAACTAATGTACCTAAA
>JAJYBA010000092.1 GCA_021779235.1 Bacillota bacterium | reverse complement strand
TAGGGATTTCAAGGTCGTTTGGAATCTTAAGGCCTGCCATTTTCATTAAGTATAAGGCATTTCTAGTGGTAGATACACCGGGGCGTAGTTTATAATCAAAGTATAATTTATCATCTTTATAATATTCTTTAAGGTGATAATTTTTAACCTTGTTATTGGTCTTCTCTATGTCACCTAGTTCTAAGTCATGGGTAGATACAAAACCTAAGGCATTTTCAGTGCTTAGTTTGGTTACCAAGACCTTAGCACCGGTATGTCTATCTATTGAGTTAGTTCCTTTAAAGATTTCATCCAATAAGAAGAAAATTGGAGTTTTATTTTCTGTAGCGCTTACAAGTGTTTTTATTCTTAAAAGTTCTGCATAGAAGGAGGAGATGTTTTTTTCTAAATTATCACTTGTCCTCATGCAGGTATAGATATCCATTATAGAACACTGAAAACTTTTTGCACATACAGGTGCTCCAGCATAGGCCAAAACCAAGTTAATACCTGTAGTTCTAAGCAGGGTGCTTTTTCCAGACATATTGGAACCAGTTATCAAAAGAACATTTTGAGATTTTTCTATGTCAAGATCATTATACACTCGGCTGCTTCCAAGTAAGGGATGACCTAAGTTTTTAGCTTTGAAAATAGGAGAGCCAGTCTGAAATTCTGGCATTGCCCAATCACTGTGCTCATAGGCTATAGCCCCTAAACTATTTAAGGCTTCCATTTCACCGATTACCTCTAGCCAAGCTTTTAAAGAAGCACCACTAGCTTTTTTAAAGCGTTGTAGATTAATTAAACATTGATAGTCCCACAGGGTAAGAATATCTATAGGCATATAATAAATATTTTTTCTATCAGATATTAGGTTTACTAGATTTACTAACTTTTTAATTTGAAAAGAAGCTGTTATTCCTTCATTATTTACAAGTTTTTCTTTTAATTTTATCAGATATTCTGAGCTAAACTTCTTTTTTTCTATATGCATAAGGAGTTTATTATATATAAGAATTGTATCTTTATATTCATACACAGTGTCCAAATTCCTACTTATTTCTTTAAAGCCAATTAAAAGTAGTATTATCTGCAAAACAATGCCTACTAGACCTACTTTGTAGGATACCTTAGAAAAGACAAGGGATGACACAAGAAGACCTAGAGTTATTACTGGTAAGAACCTAATTATGGCTATTACCCAGGTTTTTAGGAAAAACTCATTTTTATCCTCCACCCATTGAAATAATTCTTCGGGGTTATGATTTTTATTTTCACTGAGTATTGCTTCTGCTGCAAATCTTTGTGCCCATCCAATATTTTCTGCCAGTTCCTTTATAGCTTCCTGCCTTTTATGTATTTCTTCAGTACTATAAATAGGTGAGGAAAGAGTATCCTTCAGTTTTTGCCTGCCATGATAAGTTATGCAAGTGTTTATCCATTGAAAAAGAGAGTTCTCACCAAATATATCTAAATCTTTCGAGTAGTTATGATTTTCATCCTTGAAATCTTCCCCACTATCAGAGAAATCCTTCCAATTGTTATTTACACGCTTTATAGAATTTTCATTAATTTCACATAGAACAGAACATCGAATCTTATTGTATTTTATCTTGTTATGTTTAATTGCCAAAAATATAAATATGATAGAGGTGGCAATTAATACAGAAAGGCTTAAATAATAAGTATTTCGTAAATAAAAGAAAATTGTAAAGCCTAGTCCACTTACAAAGATTAAAAATCTTAAAAGGCTAATAAAACTTATGGCTTGATTTTGTTTTTTTAATAGATTTTCATAGTGCTTTTTTCTATTAATATAAGGTGTTTTTTGCGTTTCCATAAGAACCTCCTAGTTATCATCTGGGGTACTAAAGAATTATTAAGAAAAATGTATTTTCTATTTTATTTCTTAGATATATAATATCATACCAAAGGTTTCCCTGCAATTTTGAATATTAGGATAATATGTCCAAGTTAATACAAAATATGCAAGAAAAAATTACCAATGGAATTATCTACTTTAAGGTTTAAAATTATTCTAAATGTGGTAATATATATATATGAAGAGTAAAGGGGTGGGAATGTGGCTAGAACTAAGGAATTAAAGAAAAATAAACTAATATGGGCACTAATTATTTTATTAGGAGCACTGGCAGTTTTTGCATATAGCATATTGTATAATGGGGGAGTAGTTCTTAAAAAAACGAATTCCACAGAGGTTATAAGTAAACTTAAAAATATACAAGAAAAAGGTGGGGAATTTGAGTTAACTCAAAAGGATATAGATGAGGTAAGTAATTTATATTTTGCCAATGCTAAAAGCAAGGGAGATATAACTCTACAGGGAATTAATATGGAAATGTTAAATGACGAGCTTTTAATTCAGGCTCCAATCAGTTATAAGAAGCTTAATTTGTTATTTTCTTCTAGAGGAAAGCTAACTTTTACTAATGGGGAAATTGCATATGCTGCTGAGAATTTTAAAATTGGCAAGCTTTCATTACCTAAGAGTTTGGTGATTTCCCAAATTTCAAAGCTCAATAATGAAAAAATTTATACTGAAGATAATTTAATAAAGATTAACCCAACTGTATTTCCTTTTAAGATAAATAATTTAAAACTCATTGATAATAAAATAGTAGGCACCGCAGAAAAGCTGGATATAAAAATGTTATTTGAAAATATTGATAAGAAGAATGTACAAGAGATAGATAAACAATTGGATACAGTGGAACAAAAAATACAAAGTGCCACTATACTTATGAATAGGGCTGAAAAAGAAAAAATAAAAGAAATCCAAAACATTATAGAGAATGTTAAAGGCAAATCTATAGAAGAAAAGAAAAAAGTCATAAGTGATACTATTGATAAGATTGATAAAGCTATCAATAAAACCGGAGATAGTGAGAAAAAGAAAGAATTAGAAAAAATAAAATCCGAGGTTGAAAAGGCACAGCAAGTTACAGCAGAAAAGGAAAAAAAGTCTCAGGAACAAACTGAAATTAAGCGCACTGCATTAGCAAAAGTACAGGATGAACTAAGTGGCGCATATTCAGAGGTACAGACTTCCAAGGAGCAGCAGATTATTTCAATAATGCTTTCAACTGTGAGTAAAATGGTAGCGAATCCTTCATATGATTCTTCCTCAGACCAAGCTTCTGTTAAGGCTATTTATGGAACTTTGGATTCTGAAAGCAGGAATAGAGTTAAGGGTGCAATTTTTTCTAGTGTTGGAGGAGATAGTATTGGAGAGTTAAGACAGGCTTTTGGAATGTAAATCATCTTAAAAAAAATAGAAAACTATCAAAATATTTTTTAGTATTTTGATAGTTTTATTTTTTAGTTTGCTTAATATCTCTAGAATGTTATATTTTTGTTTAAATTATGATAAAATGGTATGGGAAAATAAATAGACGGACAGGCAAGTACACCTATATGAAAAGGACGTGAAGCGATGAAAAAGATAAATGGAGTAGTATATACTGTAGTATCCTCAGCAGCTTTTGGAGTTATGCCAATCTTAGCTAAGATAGCTTATAGTGGCGGTGCAAATGCATTAACAGTGTTATTTCTTAGGTTCTTTTTAGCTGCTTTAGTTACATTACCTTACATAATTATTACAAAAAAAGATTTTAAGATAAATAAGGCACAACTAATGCACATTATTTTTTTAGGGATTATAGGATATACAGCAACAACTTATACGTTATTCTTATCCTATAATTATATATCTGTTGGATTAGCTACTACTATGCATTTTATTTACCCCGTGGTAGTAACAGTTTTTGCAGTAATTTTGTACAAAGAAAAATTATATTGGAGTAAAATCATAGCCTTAGCTTTATCAGTGCTGGGAATATATCTTTTAGTGGGCGGTGGTAACGCCACATTGAATTTTAAAGGAGTAGCCCTAGCTATTACTTCAGGTTGCTTTTATGCCTATTACATTGTTGGAGTTTCACATAGTGAAGTTAATAAAATTGATACTTATGTGCTAACTTTTTATTTGGCAGCTATTGCTGCATTGTCCCTTTTCATAATGGGTATGATCAATGGACAATTAGATTTTAATATAAAAGCTTATAGTTATTTAGCTTCTACTGGTATTGCTCTAGTATCTACAGTTTTAGCCCTTACAATGTTTTTAAAGGGCATAAAAATTATAGGCCCGTCTAGTGCTGCAATACTAAGCACTTTAGAGCCTATAGTAAGTATTATACTTGGAGTTTTAGTTTTGAAGGAGCAACTGTCCTTTACCATTGTAATGGGATGTATATTAATTTTATTCTCAGTAATTATCCTTACACTAGGACAGAGAGAAAAGCAAAGTGTGTAAATGTGTAATTACCTAATCTTCAGGACTAAATTTACTTGTATCTATAGTATATGACATAATCCTGTGAAAATCTCTTTGCATGTTATTGCTGTTTAAGGTATATAAGTAATTATATTTTGCACTATGCTTTATTTCGTCAGTTATAATGTTGAAAAGCATGTCTCTATACATTATAGATGGAAGACCTCTTCTGATTTCTCTATATCTTTCTACAGCACCTAGTTCTCCAAATAAAGCCTGTTTAATACCATCAAGGTAAGAAATGGGCTTAACAAACTCCTCCTCGCTGCCAGCTGGTATATCTTTACCAGTGATGTTTCTATATATTTGTCTAAACATTTTATTATGTCCACGCTCATCATCTCTTATAGAAGCAATGATTTTCTTTTCATCTTCTGTAGGAGCAATGCTTATTAAGTAGTCATAGAATAATTCATCTTCTTTTTCACCTTGAACAGCAGCTTTAATACCTTCTAAGGACTTCTCTAATAAATTCATGTCATACATCATATATGGATATTCGTACATTTTAAACCCCCTTTTAGTGCTTTGTAGCGACTAATAACTATTAATTTCTAGCCTCTTTATAGTGAGCTAGGGCAGGTAACAATTATTAATTTTTATGGCCCTAATTATAAAATCACTATTATGTATAATATGAAGAAGGTATGCTAGTTGTGACAGGGTGGCAGTGCCTAAAAACATTGAGAAATTAATATATTTTTGAAGTATAATTGATATTATAATTTAATGAATTATTCACCCTTTGAAATTTAAATATAGGAGATGATTTTAAATTGAAAATAACTATAACAGGAGGCTTATATTCAGGCAAGAGCACTGTTGCTAAGGCTATAAGTGAAGCTTTAAATTATACTTATTTTAGTGTAGGCGAATTGCAAAGGAAGTTAGCAGTAGAAAAAGGCATGTCTATAACAGAATACAATAAATATATGCTTGACAATAATTTAGATCATGAAGTTGATAATCGAACAATAGAAATTGGGAAGGAGGAGGACAATTTTATTTTTGATGCTAGACTTGCATGGTATTTTATACCCAATTCCTTTAAAATATATTTAAATGTAGAACTGGATGCTGCAGTAGAGCGTGCTATGAAGGATGAGAGAGGGAAATCGGAGAAATACACTTCAAGAGAAGAAGCTATAGTGAATATAACTGAAAGAAGAAGATTAGAGGTTAGTAGGTTCAAGGATATTTATAATATTGATATAAATGAGGAGAGTAACTATGATTTAGTTATGGATACTTCACATATGACATTGGAAGAGGTAATAGAAAAAACTCTAGAGAAGGTAAAGGGCGTTATATAGGAATAAAAATAATCATAAGTTCCTCATGAAGGTTCGGCATGTTGGATGTTCTGATAGTAGAGAATTCGTTAACAGACTCTAAGTTTATTCCATGAAAAAATTCCTAGCGCACTTATTCGACGTCCTGTCTCAGAAGTGCTAGCAGCCCTTCCTAGGCTGCTTACGGAAATTTTTCATTACATAAACTAAGATTCTGTAAAGCTCATTATATACTATCTGCCACACTCCTACATGCTTTCGCCTTCATGAAATCTAATGCAATACTCATAGAATATAATCAGTAATTTACGCTATATAAGCACATTCAGAAAATGATGCTTCCTGCTAGAAAGCTATTTTTATATATAGATAGTTCTTTGTTTTTTTATAGTCTATTTAATAAATGTTGTGTAAATGGACTAGCGAATTATCTGGCTACTTTGAATTTTTTTAATCCGCGCCTAATATCTTTTAGCCGTAGGCTGCCGATTTGATATATATCAAAATAGCAGGATTATTTTTAAAAACGTACAATAACCCTTTGGTGTCCTAGCAATCTTACGAAAATCTTATATTCTCAAAAGAAGATACAATATGTTTTAGCTGGCAGGCTGTCAATTTGTTATACATAAATAGAAAGATTATTTTTGAAAAGGTGCAATAATCTTTGGGGGTGATACCTCAAGTGCGCTAGCCTGACCTTTGGTATTCCGTAGGAGTCTATAACAATTATTAATTGTTATGGACTCCTGTGTAGTCTCACGAGGATTTTACACTCATAGGTTATATTTAATTCAAGGCATAAATGGTATAATTAAACAATAATTCTGTATCTTACTTTGAAGATATTGAAGTGTACCAGTATTTAAATGCCAATTTGATAAAGTCTTTTTAAAGGAGAAGGTAGCCATG
>JAJYBA010000091.1 GCA_021779235.1 Bacillota bacterium | reverse complement strand
TGTAACCTTCGGCTTACCTTCTGTTATAGTTCCTGTTTTATCAAAAACTATTGTTTGTATTTTATGAGCTGTTTCTAAGGCAACTCCACTTTTTATTAGCACTCCATATTCTGCACCTTTGCCTGTACCAACCATTATTGCTGTTGGCGTTGCTAACCCTAGTGCACAAGGACAAGCGATTACAAGTACAGAAATGAATATAGTTAGAGCAAATACTGCAGTTTCACCAGACAAATACCAGCTTAGGCTAGATATAAGAGCTAGGCTTATAACAACTGGAACAAAATATCCTGAAATTATGTCAGCCATTTTTGCAATTGGAGCTTTAGAACCCTGAGCATCTTCTACAAGTTTTATAATTTGAGCTAAGGCTGTGTCTTTTCCAACCCTTGTTGCCTTATATTTTATAGTACCATTCTTATTAATACTGGCCCCTATGATTTTATCACCGATAGTTTTTTCTACTGGCATACTTTCCCCTGTAATCATAGCTTCATCTACAGCAGTAATTCCTTCAACCACTTCACCATCTACAGGCATTTTTTCACCAGGCTTCACTACAATTATGTCACCTACTTCAACTTCTTCTATAGGCATTTCTATTTCTTTTCCATCTCTTATGATAATTGCGGTTTTAGGAGCTAGTCCCATAAGTTTCTTTATAGCTTCAGAAGTCTTTCCTTTTGTAACTGACTCTAAATATTTACCTAGGGTAATAAGAGTTATAATAACTGCCGCAGACTCAAAGTATAGGTCATAGGCATAATCTATATTTCCACCAAAAATCTGTACTATAGCGAATATTCCATATGAAAACGCTGCTGAAGTACCTATTGCGATTAGTGTATCCATATTAGGGCTTCTTCTTATTAGAGACTTAAACCCTACCCTAAAGAATCTATTACCTGCAATCATAACTGGTATAACTAATACTAATTGTACAACTGCAAAAAATCTAGGACTACTCATCGGATCTATAAAACTCGGAAGATTATACCCAAATTTTTCAGCTACCATATGCCCCATGGATATGATAAGTAACGGAACTGTAAATATTACAGAAATAATAAATTTATTCCATAACAGCTGTATTTCTTTTTCTTTTCTCTCTTTATCAGCATCTACAGTAGTTTCTTCTTCTAAAGCTTTGTAACCAGCTTTTTCTACCGCTTTCTTTATATCTGAGATTCTAACCTTTGAGGGTTCATATTTTATATTCAATTTTTCTGTTGCATAATTTACATTTGTCTCAATTACTCCATCTAGTTTTTTAGTAACTCTTTCAACGGATTTAGCACAAGCTGCACAAGTCATACCTTCAATTTTCAAAGTTTTGCTACTTGATTCAATTAAAGCTTTATATCCTGCCTTTTCTATAGCTGCTTGAATATCTGGTAAAGATAATTTTGTTTCATCATAGTTTATATTAAGTTTTTCTGTAGCAAAATTTACGTTTGCCTCTGTTACGCCATCCAACTTTTTACTAACCCTCTCAACAGCTTTAGCACAAGCTGCGCAGGTCATACCATCTATTTTTAATGACTTTGTTGTCATAATTTCCCCTCCTAATTAATGCAATATTTAAATACTACTTATCTATTATTTTAGATAGAAGCTCTATAATTTCATCTATTTTTTCTTCTCCGCTATCCTGTTTAACAGCATCCATAACACAATGGTTCATATGTTGTTTTAAAATTAACATGTTTGCTTTTTTTAAAAGGGCTTGAGCTGCAAAAATTTGGTTAGATATATCAACGCAATATCTTCCCTCCTCAATCATTTTTATAATTCCTTCAATTTGCCCTTTTGAAGTTTTTAATGCTTGTAATGCCTTAACTTTTTCTTGATTCATTTAATCATCTCCATATCCCCCCTATAGGGGGGTGTATTATAATTACATTATACACCATAAAGTGTATAATGCAATCATAATTTAATGAAATTATTTTAATTTAAAGCCTTTAACCAATTGGTCATCTTTACTTTCCATATTATCTTTCCCAGCTACTTCTAATTTAAAACCAGAACCTCCAAGCTTTGTAACATCTAAGCCGGCTTTAATTAGTGGCTCTGCCTTAATTGCGAATTCCATATCCTCATCAGATGCTCCTAAAGTTTCAGCAAAATGTACAGCATAACCGTCTCCAAGCATTATCATATAATGTTTTTCATCTTTAATATATTTCATTAGCATTGGATCCTGCTTTATAATTCTTCTTAGTGCATCTTCTGAACCATTTGAAATTTCCTTTTTATCACTTACATTATAAGTTTTAATTAAGCGATTAGGTAAATCCACACCCTCCACTTTTGCTGCTGGCTCATATAACCACTCATTTTTATCTAATTTAGTTACATCCAGTCCAGCCTTTACAAATGGATCAGCTAACATTACCATGGCAAGATCTGCTTTATTTGCTGACGTATCCTTAGTCCATTCAAACTTTTCTCCACTTGGAAGCTTAAATCCCCAATGCTGTAGTGCCTTATGGAAGCCTTTGTTTTGTGGGAAAGTCTTTACAATCTCATTAAAAACTTTAAGACCATTATCCCCTTCTTTGCTTCCTGTTACTGTTCTGCTACATCCTGCGAAGGATAATACTAAAAGTGAAGAAACAAGTATAGCTACTATTTTCTTTGTTTTTTTCATTTAATTACAACTCCTTACATCTATTTGTTCATCTATAGTTATATATTAAATAAATCTTATGAAGACTATATGAAGATATAAAAGAATTTGGAAACTTTTTATTTCTTTATATACTTTCAAAGATATTATCCCAAATAATTATTTTAAATGAAATAACAGAGTCAATGAAACTATCAACTCTGCTATTTTACCTTTAATGCAATTTATATTAGACCTTTTATTTTATCATACAATTCTTCTGTATTCTCTGCCTGTATAAATTCATCATTAACCAGGGCAAATGGGCCTACAGCACAATCTCCGCAATAACCTAAGCAAGACTCAACATCTACATCTACGCCTTCATCTTTTAATTTATTTATAACCTCTTCTGCTCCCTGACTATAATTATTTTCACAAAACTTTACATCAGCCATAACTTATACCTCCTATTAATTTTTCTGTTATTAAAGTAACCAAAAGATGTCTAATTAATACCATTTAACTACATTTGCTATATAAAAATTTTAATATGCTTTAACTGTACTTTATATTCACATTTAATAAAATGCAGAATATATTAAAGTATCAGCTACATCTTCCTTACTTCAAATACTTTTCAAAGGGGAGTCCATCACCTATATGTGGTGGTATTAATACCAAAGCAACTTCAATACTTAAGTTAAAGCGTAAAACTTCTTCTTAAGGTCGCTAATTTAGGACTTTAGTTGATTTTTAAGCTTTTACTTAGGCACATAAAAATAAATAACAAGCATAGTAACTTTTTATTTATTTGAGTGTACCTTAATAAAAAAGGAGGCTTTTTATATGAGTCATAGACATAGACACTGTTGTTGTGAAGATAGATGTTGCTGTAGACCTGTTTCTAGATGCGAAAACAGATGTGAAAATAGCTGCGGATGTGGCAATAATTTTGGTACTGGCTGCGGTAATAATAGTATTTGGTTAATTCTTTTACTTTTAGGCTGTGGTGGCAGCGGCTTTGGTGGCTTCGGCTTTTAGTTAATTAAAAAAGGCACTTCTAATAGAATTATTATTAGAAGTGCCTCTTATTTATTTGTACATAAGTTCTAATTGTTTTTGGATTTCATCGTTTTCTACGAATTCATCATAAGTCATTACTTTATCCATTAGTCCATTAGGTGTAATTTCTATTATTCTATTTGCAACTGTTTCAACTAGCTGATGGTCATGAGAAGTAAACAAAATTGTTCCAGTAAAGCTAGTTAACCCATTGTTTATAGCAGTAATAGACTCTAAGTCTAAATGGTTAGTAGGCTCGTCTAATATTAATACATTAGCATTACTAAGCATCATTTTAGAAAGCATACATCTAACCTTTTCTCCCCCAGAAAGAACACTAGCTTTTTTAAGTGCTTCTTCTCCTGAGAAAAGCATTCTTCCCAAAAATCCTCTAATAAAGCTTTCTGCCTTTTCATCAGAAAATTGACGAAGCCAATCAACTAAACTACAGTCTACATTATTAAAATATTCTGCGTTATCGTTTGGTAAATAAGCTTGGGAAGTAGTAATACCCCATTTAAACTCACCACTATCTGGTTCCATTTCGCCCATTAATATCTTAAATAGTGTAGTTTTTGCTAGTTCATTTGTACCTGTAAAAGCAATCTTATCTCCCTTGTTAACTATAAAAGTTACGTTATCAAGAAGTTTTACTCCGTCTACAGTCTTGCTTAAATTTTCAACTCTTAATAAATCATTTCCTGCTTCTCTTTCTGGCTTAAAGCCAACAAAAGGATATTTACGAGAAGAAGGTTTTATATCGTCTAAAGTTAATTTATCTAATTGCTTCTTACGAGAAGTAGCTTGTTTTGCTTTAGAAGCATTAGAACTAAATCTAGCAATAAAGTTTTGTAATTCACTAATTTTCTCTTCTTTTTTCTTATTTTGATCTTTAGCCATTTGAAGAGCCAATTGACTAGACTCATACCAGAAGTCATAATTTCCAACAAATAATTGAATTTTACTGAAGTCTATATCTGCAACATGAGTACATATTTTATTTAAAAAATGTCTATCATGGGAAACAACTATAACAGTGCTTTCAAAATTCAACAAGAAATTTTCAAGCCAATTTTTAGATTTTATATCTAAATGGTTTGTAGGCTCATCCAGTAATAGAATATCTGGTTTACCAAATAAAGATTGTGCAAGCAATACCTTTATTTTTTCTGATCCTGTTAACTCCTTCATTTTTTTGCTTTGAAGTTCTTCATTTATACCAAGTCCCATTAGTAGAGTTGCAGCATCTGACTCAGCTTCCCATCCATTAAGTTCTGCAAATTCACCTTCTAGCTCTGCAGCTTTTATTCCGTCCTCATCCGTAAAATCTGCCTTTGCATATAATTCATCTTTTTCTGCCATTATTTCAAATAGTCTTACATGTCCCATCATTACAGTTTTGATAACTTCATGTTCATCAAATTCAAAGTGATCTTGCTTTAAAACTGCTAATCTTTCTCCTGGTGTAATGATAACTTCTCCAGTATTAGGTTCAATTTCACCTGATAATATCTTAAGAAAAGTTGATTTACCAGCACCATTAGCGCCAATTAATCCATAACAATTCCCAGGTGTAAATTTTATATTAACATTGTCAAATAATTTACGTCCACCATATTGTAAACTTACGTTGCTTGTACTAATCATATATTTATAAATACCTCCATATTTTAAGTAATTCTAGTCGAAACTACTCGAACATTATACCACACTGAAAGAAAGTAGGCTAATATAATTTGCTTTTTTTCTTATCTAGTTTTTTTATTTTTATTAAAGTTTGATGTTTTACTAGCAGTCTTAGTTTTACGTTCTACAAACTTAGCTTTAGGCGTATTTTTACAATCAATAATTCTTCCCATATAAATATCTTTTGGCAGAATTTCTATATTAAAATCTTTCTCATAATTTTTAATAAGCTCTAGTTCTCTCTCTTCTGCTATAGATAATGCTAATCCAAACTCTCCCGCTCTTCCTGTTCTACCTACTCTATGCAAATAATCCTTAGAGTTTTCTGGTATATCAAGGTTAAATATATGCGATACTCCTTCAATATGAAGTCCTCTAGCTGCTAAATCAGAAGCCACTAAAAGTTGAATTTTACCTGTATTAAAATCTTCAATGGCTTTCTTTCTATTAACTTTTTCAGAGGTTCCATGAATACCTTCTACTTTTAACCCATGATAGCTAAGCTTTGAAGCTGTAATTTCTACCTCATCACTTTTATTTATAAATATTATTGCTTTTTCAGGACTCGTAGCACTTATAAGTTTCCTTAAAAGCAGCAATTTATCTCTCTTTTCCACTACAAAATACATATGTTCGATGTTAGGGTTTACCTGACTTTTTTGCTCTACTTTAATTACTTCTGGATCCTTCATCAAAGTTTTAGCAATTTCTACTGTTTTAAGTGATACTGTTGCTGAAAATAACATAAGTTGTCTATCTCTAAGGGTAGTTTTTATTATAGATTTTACTCCTTCTATGTTATTTTCATCTATCATTCTATCGCCTTCATCTATAACTATAGTCTTAACTCCGTGTGATTTTAGTTTCTTCATAGTTATAAGTTCTAAAATTCTTCCTGCAGAGCCAACTACTATATTTGGTTTTGCCTTAAGGGCCTCTAGTTGTCTTTGAATGTTAACATTACCTATTATGCTAGTAGATTTTACTCCGCAAGCTGAGTTTTCAGATAATAATTCTATCTGCTTGTGTATTTGCATTGCAAGCTCATGAGTAGGTGCAAGTATAATTGCTTGAATGTCTTTTGACGTAATGTCTATCTTTTGGAATATAGGTAAAAGATACGCTAGTGTCTTACCCGTACCTGTTTCTGATTCTCCTATGATGTCTTTGTTTTCAAGTCCTAGTGGA
>JAJYBA010000090.1 GCA_021779235.1 Bacillota bacterium | reverse complement strand
TGTAGGTAGTGGCCTTACAAAAGGGAGTACGGCAAGCTTCATTTTAAAAGTATCACAAGGAAAAATGACTACGCCAAGTATGGAGTTATTTTTAAGAGGTATACTTTGTAATATGTTAGTTTGTTTAGCTTTATGGTGTGCTATTAAGTTAAAAGAAGAAACTGCTAAACTTATAATGATTTTCTGGTGTTTATTTGCATTTATAACCACAGGTTTTGAACATAGTATTGCAAACATGACTTTACTATCGGTATCACTAATGATTCCTCACTCAGCAGCAATTTCAATAGGAGGGCTGGCACACAACCTACTTTGGGTTACCTTGGGTAATTTTGTAGGAGGGGCTGTATTCATTGGAGCAGCATATTGGTTTATATCAAAAGAAAAATAAAATAATTAGAGTATATATTACTATAAATGCCGTTTGTATAGCTTAGTAATATATACTCTTTTGATTTGATATATTTAAATAAATGCAAGTCTGTATGCTAGTATATTTGAATGTGCCTTTAACTTTAAAATCCATTGTTATATAATGAAATTATTAATACTAAAACAATAATTGATATTTATGCAATGATGAGATTTTAAAATGAAATTATAAGGAGACGTTACAATGCCACAAATCGCTGTCAATCAGTTGAAAAATCTTCCGCTATTTCAAGAAATTGATGATAAAACTATAAATTTAATAAAGGAAAAAGCCTATGTCAAAAATCTAAAAAAAGGGGAGATTTTATTTTCAGAAAGGCAGAAGGTAGATAATATATATGTAGTTCTAAAGGGCAAGGTAACTATGTACAGATTATCGGAAAAAGGTCAAAAGAGGGTTATCTATATTTTAAACAATGGTGAAATTATTAATGAGGTAATTTTCGATGATTTCACAGCTTCCATTAATTGCGAAGGCTTTGAAGACAGCGAAATTATAAGTATATCAAAAATAGACTTATTAAATATTATGCAGCAGGATTTTAAACTTACAGAAGTTATATTGTACTCTATGAGTAAAAAAATAAGAAGATTGTATAGACAGATTAAGAATACAGTTCCTACTAAAATGGATAAAAGGGTGGCTGCCAAGCTTTGGAAACTATCTAAAGACTATGGAGTAGAAACAGAAGAGGGCGTTTTAATAGATGTTAAGATAAGTATAACCTATTTGGCAGATATGTTAGGTAGCTCTAGAGAAACTATTTCAAGGGCAGTAAAAGAACTTGAAAAAATGGATATGGTTAAAATTAAACAGAGAAAATTCATAGTAAATAGAGAAAAGTTAAACCAGTATTTTAAAAGTGTGTGATGGTAGTCACATACTCTTTTTTTTATTTAAAATACAATAAATGTAATTCTGTGTAAATTTGATTTTTAAAGTGAATTAATTAACAATGTTTAATAATTAAATGAAATTTATTGTAGTGGAGGGTGTTACATTTATGGGCTTTAAATTAAAAATAGAGAAGTTTGATGAGTATCTTGAAAGCTTGCGACGTGAATATAAGGTATATGCACCAGTAAAGCTTAAGGGAAAAGGAAGTTTTGCAGATACAGATACTATTAGGTATGAAGAAATAAAGAGTATAAAGGAAGTAGAGTTTAATATAAAATCTAGTTTTTCTCCTAAGGAAATAATACTGCCTATTACTCAAACCTTATTTTACTTTACTGAAAATGAGTGCATAGAACCAAAGCAAGAGGAAAAGAAGATACTAGTCTTTTTAAGAAGCTGTGATATCCATGCGTTAACGCGATTAGACGAAATTTATTTAAGAAATGAAAATGAGGACTACTATTACAAAGTTTTAAGAGACAAAATTAAATTTGTGCTCATGGGCTGTAGTGAAAGTTTTGAAAACTGTTTTTGTGTAAGCATGGGATCGAATAGGACAGAAGTTTATGACATGTATACTAAACTTCAAGATGATGAGGTTTTTATAGATTGTAAATCTGATGAACTAATGGATTATTTTATGGATGATAAAGCTGAAGAGTTAGAAGTACAACCTGAATTTGTTTTGACTAATGAAATAGTAGTTACCATACCTGAAAATTTAGATCAAAGGATTTTCAAATCAAAAATGTGGGATGAATATTCATCAAGATGTATTGCTTGTGGAAGATGTAATTTTGTATGTGGTACTTGTGCCTGTTTTACTATGCAGGACATTTTCTATAAGGATAATAAAAATGCAGGAGAAAGAAGACGGGTATGGGCATCTTGTCATGTAGACGGATTTAGTGATATGGCAGGAGGGCATGGTTTTAGAAAGGATAAAAAGGATAGAATGAGGTTTAAAGTTATGCACAAGGTATATGACTTTAAAAAGAGAGCAGGATATCATATGTGTATAGGGTGTGGTAGATGTGATGATATATGCCCTGAATATATATCTTTCTCAAATTGTGTAAATAAATTAAATGAAGCAATGGATGAGGTGGAATAGATGAGAAATATATATATGCCTTTTAAATCGAAGATACTTAATATAAAGAAACATACAGAAACGGATTATACTTTTAGAATGGAGTTCTTAGGTGAAGTGAAACCAGGTCAATTTTTTGAAGTATCCATACCAAAATTCGGAGAATCACCTATATCTGTTAGTGAGATAGGAGAAGGGTATGTAGATCTTACAATAAGACGTGTCGGCACAGTTACAGATGTAATTCATAGTTTTTTCGTAGGAGACACCTTGTTTTTGAGAGGACCTTATGGAAATGGTTTCGATGTTAATCTTTATAAGGACAAAGAAATCATTGTAGCTGCAGGTGGAACTGGATTAGCACCTGTAAAGGGAATAGTGGATTATTTTGCAAAGCACCCAAAGGAAAGTAAGTACTTTAATCTAGTAACGGGATTTAAGTCACCGCAGGATATTTTGTTTAGAGATGATTTAAAAGCTTGGGCTGAGAGTATTAGTGTGATTTTAACTGTAGATAATGCAGAAGAAAGTTACCCGGGAAATGTAGGATTAATAACAAAGTATGTTGCAGATATTCCAGTGGAAAACATAGAAGAAGTACAAGTTATTGTAGTAGGACCTCCAATAATGATGAAATTTACAGTAGCTGAATTTATAAAAAAAGGAGTAAAAGAAAAAAATATATGGGTATCTTATGAACGAAAAATGTGCTGTGGAGTTGGAAAGTGTGGACACTGTAAAATTGATGATACTTATATTTGTTTAGAGGGACCTGTTTTTAACTATATGGATGCAGTTCATCTAGTAGACTAGGGGGGAGAAAATCATGGATATAAACACCAAATTACTTAAAAAGAATGCATATAGGATAACTAAAAAAAGAGGTAAAACAGCTATAAGAATAAGGGTGCCTGGAGGACATATAGAAGCTAAACATTTAGATGTGCTGCAAAAGTTAGCAGAAAACTATGGAGATGGAAATATTCATATAACTATAAGGCAAGGGTTTGAAATACCTAATATTGATATAGATAAAATACCTGAAGTTAATAAAATGATTCAATCAGTAATTGAAGGGCTTGAAATAAATCAGATTTCACCTAATACTGGATATTCAGCAGCTGGTACTAGAAATGTTTCAGCCTGTATTGGAGCAAGTGTCTGTCCCTTTGCAAATTATAATACTACGGACTTTGCGAAAAAGATTGAAAGAGAAATCTTCCCAAATGATTATCATGTAAAGATTGCATTAACAGGATGTCCAAATGATTGTATCAAAGCCAGAATGCAGGATTTTGGAATTATAGGAATGACAGAGCCACAATATGAATCCTATAGATGCGTCAGCTGTAAAGCCTGTTTAATCAACTGTAAAAAAAGAGCTACTGGTGCACTTAAAATGGAGAACTTTAAAATAGTGCGCGATCATGATAAATGTATTGGCTGCGGAGAGTGTATAGGCAAGTGTCCTACTGGTGCCTGGAGCAGAAGCACTGAAAAATATTATAAACTAGTGATAATGGGTAGAACCGGTAAGAAAAACCCTAGACTTGCTCAAGATTTTATAACTTGGGTAGATGAAGAAAGTATAATTAAAATAATAAAAAGTACTTATTCATATATTGATAAGTATATAGATAGTGAGGCGCCAGGTGGAAAGGAACACATAGGATATATTGTGGATAGAACAGGCTATCCTGTATTTAAGGAATGGGTTCTAAAAGATATAACCTTAGGAGATAAAGCTGAGGTTAAAGAGTATATTAATTGGTAAATCATAAAAAGTATGCAGTAAAATTTCTCTGCATACTATTTGTTTTAGAGGTTGTATATATTGATGAAGGCTTAAAAGGCTATTTGAATTAGATTAGAATATACTATAATTACGGATTTTATTGTAAAATTTATTTCTAAAGGAAATACTATAGCTATACAAATAATTAAAAGTTCATATTATAGCTTGAAATAAGAAGTTTTTATAAGTATAATGGTAGGATAAGAAAATAGTAGGAGTTGAGAAATATGGCTGCTTCAATAAAAGATGTTGCAAGAGAAGCGGGAGTTTCTATTGCCACAGTATCTAGAGTTTTAAATGATATAGATGTGGTAAATGAAGATACTAAGAAAAAGGTAAAAGATGCTATACAAAAATTAGCCTATAGACCTAATATAGTTGCAAGAAGCTTAAAAACGCAAAAATCTAGCACAATAGGAATAATTATACCAGATATATCAAATCAATTTTATCCTGAAATTGTTAGAGGTTGTGAGGATGTAGCTAATATTTACAATTATAATATCATGCTTTGTAATGCAGATTTAGACGTAGAAAAGGAAATGGAAGCTTTAAGGATACTTAAAGAGAAAATGATTGATGGGGTTATATACATGAGTAATTCCATAGACCATAATATTATAGACTTAATAAAAGAACTTCAATTGCCAACGGTTCTTGTAGAAACTACAGATGCTGAGGGGATATTTCCTAGCGTTACCATTGACAATGTAATGGCAGCCGCAGATGCAGTAAAGTATTTAGCAAACAAGGGTAACAAAAAAATTGCATATGTAGGTACCACTATAGAAAAAGTTAATGCATTATCTAAAAGGTACACAGGTTATAACAAAGGACTCATAGAAATGGGAATAGCACTTGATGAAGAGCTAGTTCATTTTGGTGGAGTTAAGGCTAGAGATGGATATACGGGAATTAACGCTATATTGGATAAAGGCACTGAGGTAGATGCAGTATTCTGTGCTAGTGATGAAATTGCTATGGGAGTAATAAATGCATTAAGAGATAGATCTATTAAAGTCCCAGAAGACATAGATGTAATGGGTTTTGATGATATTTATTCAGCTTCAATATTCTATCCTAAACTAACTACAGTAGCTCAACCGATGTATGACATGGGCTCTGTAAGTATGAGAATGCTTATAAAGGCCATAAACAATTTAAAGGTTGAGGAAGAACATTTTGTATTACCTTATAGAATAGTGGAGAGAGATTCCTGTAAATAATGATAAGTCTTGTTAAAACCAATTAAGTTTTAATAAGACTTTTTTCATGGGTCTTTATATTGAGTCAATTTTACGAATGATAATTAAAAAGTTGGAGGTAGCTGAGTTTTGAATACTAATGATAAAGTAGAAAAAATATTTTCATATTTATTAAGCATTAAAAATATGAATGAAAAAACTATAAGAAATATTAATGAATATGAAAAAGTATATTGGCAAAAGGAAGTCCAAAATATTTGTGGATGTACTTTTAGTGGTGATGAAAACAAGGATTATTGGTTAAGTATAGATGATAAGGCAGAAGCGTTATATAGTGAATTTCAGAAAACATATTTACAATTAGAAAAAAACAGTGAAGATTTAGAGATAATTTGGTCAAATGGACTTTTAACTTGGCAAAAGGAAGAGGAGAAAATAATCCATCCTGTTTTCACAACTAAGATGGAAATAAAATTCGACTCAAGGAAAAAAGTATTTACTCTAAAGCCATATAATAATCAAACCAATGTAGAACTTGAGTTTTTGAATGAATACTTAGAGGTAAACCTAGATAGCTTACTAAACCTTCGCAATGAAGCAAAAGACATGGCACTAGATGTGAGAAATATTGAAATGGCTTCAGGGATTTTTGAAGAACTAGCTATGCTTTTAAAAGCTCACAAGGAGGGTTTTTATTTTGGAGAGCTAAGTGGCTACGCAGACATAGAATTTCAAACCAATGTGCAATTCTACAACGCTCCTTGCATCATACTCCGCAAGGTTGATACAAGACTTTGGAATATGGAATTAAATGATGTATTGGCACAAATAAGAGCGGGATTTCCTATTCCTAAAACTATAGAAGCCTTGGTGTCAGAGGAAGAAATAGTACAAGATACTCAAACTATTGAGCAGTGGAAGGAAGTTGGCGAAGATATATTATTTCCACTACCAGCCAGTCAGGAGCAAATGGAAATAACTAAGAGACTAGCTGAAAACTTTGGCATCGTTGTACAGGGTCCACCAGGTACTGGTAAAAGTCATTCTATAGCTAATTTAATATGTCATCTTTTGGCCCATGGTAAAAGGGTACTAGTAACGAGCCAAACTGATAGAGCATTGAGGGTTTTGTCTAATAAAATACCTGAAGAAGTTAGGGCATTATGTATTAGTATCTTAGGAAATGATACGA
>JAJYBA010000089.1 GCA_021779235.1 Bacillota bacterium | reverse complement strand
AAGTCTACCGGATGCTATGAGCAATAGGATAGTAAAAGCTACAAAAGAAATACTAAAAGATAAAGGAGAGTTTATAACTTTCCAGTATACATTATTTAAAATTAAGCTCTTTAAATCATATTTTAGTAATATTAAAAGTAAAAAAGTATTTTTTAACCTTCCACCAGCCTATGTTTTGAAATGTAAGAATTTTTAATAGAAGGGAGCTTGTTTATGTCAAAGAAAATTTTAATAGTTGATGATGATGCAGAAATAAGGAAAGTTATAGGGATATATTTAGAAAATGAAGGGTATGAAATACTTAAAGCTGAAAATGGAGAACAGGCAATAAAACTTATAGCTACAAATGAAGTTGCCCTTGTACTTTTGGATATAATGATGCCAGGTATGAATGGTACAGAAGTTTGTATGAAAATTAGAGAAGATAGTATTATGCCAATAATTTTTCTAACTGCAAAATCAGAGGATTTAGATAAAATCCAAGGTCTAACCTGCGGAGCTGATGACTATATTACAAAGCCCTTTAGTGCAATGGAGTTAATTGCAAGGGTTAAGTCACAAATAAGAAGGTACACTAAGTATAACACTGAAGCAATAACACCTAAAAATATAATTGAAATTGGTAACTTAACTATAAATACTGATACAAGACAAGTGCTTGTGGGAGACACGGATATTAGACTTACTCCAAAAGAATTTGATATATTAGTGCTTCTTGCAAGTAATAAAGGAATGGTTTTTAGTATAGAAAAGATTTACGAAAGAGTATGGGGTGAAGAGTTTTTCAAATCTGATAGTACTATAATGGTTCATATAACTAAAATAAGAGAAAAGATAGAAGAGGATCCTAAGAAACCCATATATATTAAAACAGTTTGGGGAGTTGGATATAAGATATGAAAAAAGTTTCCCTTACTATAAGTCTAAAATTTAAGCTTTTAATTGAAATAGTATTAAGTTTTATATTAACATTAGCGTATCTAACTACCTTATCCTTGCATGTGCTTGGCCCCTATTTTGAAAAAAATAGAAATAATTGGAGTCAATCATTTGTTTATTATTTTGTAGTAGTATATTTTATATCTGCGGTTGGAGTTTTCGTTTTATGTTTTTTATTAATGTCGAACAGGCATATAAAGTATATTAAGTACATAGCAAAAGAAGTAAAACTTATTACCAGTGGGAATTTAGGGAAAACACTTGAAGTTAGAGGTAAGGATGAACTTGCCGAATTATGCATAAACATAAACTACATGTCTAAAGAATTAAAAGATAAGTTTGAGTATGAGAGAGATCTAGAAAAAACAAAGTCAGAACTTATATCAAACATTTCTCATGATTTAAGAACACCTCTTACGCCAATTATTGCATATTTAGATATTTTAAAAAATAAAAAATTTAGTACCAAAGAAGAAGAAATGGAATATTTGAATTCCTCCTATAATCTTTCTATAAAGTTAAAAAAATTAATGGATGAGCTTTTTGAATATACAAAACTATCAAGTGAGGAAGTTGTTTTAGAGTTTGTAGAGGTAGATATATGCCCTATTCTTAATCAAATATTAGGAGAATATGCTCCTATGCTTGAAAGTAAAGGCTTAAAAGTTGTAACACAGATTTCTGATACAGAACTACCTGTAAAGATAGATGTTGAAAAGATGGTCAGAGTTTTTGAAAATATTTTAAGCAATGCGGAAAAATATAGCTCTAAACCATCAGATATGATTGTTAAGGTAGAAAATACTGAAGATAATATTGTAATTTCTTTTTCAAATAAAGGAGAACATATTCCACAGGATAAACTGAATAAGTTATTTGAAAAATTTTACAGAGTAGATATCTCAAGGTCAAGTAATGTTGAAGGCTCTGGACTGGGTCTGGCAATTTCTAAAAGAATAATTGACCTTCATAATGGAGAAATTTGGGCTATATCTTGTGAAGATATCATAACATTTAAAATTAAATTGAAATTATTAAAATAACAGCAAACAATAACTTCCAGTTATTGTTACGTCCCCAGAGGTAATAACGTAAACTGGAAGTTTATGTTTGCTAATTGCATTCAAAGAACCAGCTCCTTCTAATCAATAGGCATGTTCTTCATTCTTAGAAATAGATCTATCTCTAATTAAGTTAATTATTGTAGCTCTATCTATATCCCCCATTATTTAATCATTTATATAAATATGATGCTAGAAGGACCTAGCAGCTCTATGTAGAAATTTATCTTATCTCTATCATAATACTCTTCACCGTATTCCATAAAAAATTCGTCTACATATTTTTTATCCTTAAAATTATATAAGGTACTCCACACACAATAAGCTAAATCTTCATAACGACTTCCTATACCTGCTGCTCCCATGTCCACAAAACCATTAAATTTACCTTCATGAATAAGTATATTGGGCAGGCAGGCATCTCCATGAACAAAAACATAATCCTTATCTAGCCTATTATATAATTGTTCTTCTGAATATCTTTTGCTTCTCATTTGCCACTCCAATTCCGAATATAAATTACAATCCTTAATATCTACCGAATGTAATTCCTTAAAGGCTCTGGCTATAATTCTCATGGTCTTAAGCCTTTCATCTTCCTTCACATGAAAACTGCAAATACCTTCTATTTCATTGGTTATTAGATAAGGATATTCATAATAATAAACCTCTGGCACTTTTATTTTTCCCTTCAAAAACTTATATACCTCATATTCATGGCTAATACCAAAAAATGCTTCTTTATCTTCTATTTTTAAGTATGAATTTTTGTTCTGGTTTAAATTCTCTATTTTATAAACCTTTGCTCCTGATTCACCAACATTATTTTCAATTATCTTCTTACCTTCTATCAGCTTTTCTATTGTTTTTGATACTGAAATCATACTTCTTCTCCCTTCAAAGCTATATCACAAATAACACCATAATGAAAATAAGCACCCCAGGGAGCGTAGGAGATGACTGGAAATCTTTTCTTTGCTAATTGCCAGGCAGTTGGATGCCACGCCAATCTCCTACATCGCATTGGCCATATTCATTATCACCCACAGCCGTCACCGTTCCGTCAGATTTAAGACCAACAGTATGACGATGCCCCGCCGCTAAGGTATCTTTCTTTTTATCCATAATTATACCTCTTCAAATTTCTATTTTTTACTTATTAACTCACATATATAACCAATCAATTCCTTTGCATTAATCTCAACTGCTGATAGGGAAGACAATAGCATGTCATTCAAATCCTCTGTTTCTTCAGATAAAACATATTATTCCCCTCACCTTTATTTTTCTATCTTCCAATAATACACTGCTAATTGTGTTCTATCTCTAAGCCCTAATTTCCCTAAAATACTTGAAATGAAGTTTCTTACAGTTCCCTCACTTAAATGTATTGTCTCAGCAATTTCTTTATTTGAATGACCTTGTGCCACTAAATATACTATTTCCGTTTCCCTTTGAGTTAAAGCTTCTTTTTCTTTTAAATTAGCATTAAAGTTAGGTCTAATGGAGTAGAATTTTTCTAGAACTTCAGAGTCTAAGACTACGGCACCTTTTCCTATAGCTTTAATTCTTTCTACGATTCCGTCTGCAGGTGTACTTTTTAGCAGATAACCTTCTGCCCCTGCTAGTAGTGCCTGTTTTATTAGGTCACTTTCATTAAAGGTTGTAAGCATTACAATGTGAAGTTTCGGCCATTTTTGCTTTAATATCTTTGTGGCCTCAACACCATTCATAATAGGCATCCGTACGTCCATAAGTATTACGTCCGGAAGTATTTTTTCACAAAGTGCTATAACCTCGTCTCCATTTTTGGCAGTTCCAACAACCTCTATGTCTTCATTCATTTCTATTAAAATTTTCAAACTATCACTTATTAGGATATCGTCATCTGCAATGATAAGCTTCATTTTATTCCTCCTGGTGTTCCTTATTCGCTACATAGCTGTGATTTACACTGTTATGCCTCCATAAATCTTATCTATCAATAGGTAAAATACAAGTAATCATAAATCCATTAGAGCTATCTATGGCTACAGTGCCTCCTGCTGCTCTTATTCTTTCTCTTATGCCGAAAATACCAAGTCCTGCATTAATTTCTTTTGCGCCAATGCCATTATCTTTTATGTTCATTCTTATAATGTACTCAGTAATATCAAATCTTACGTGAACCTGCGTAGCTTTTGAATACTTAGTAATATTAGTCAAGGCCTCTTTAAGACAAGGCTCTAGAATAACCCATGCAATTGCAGGTACTCTTTCTATTTCTCCAATAAATTTGTGGTTTACAGTGCAGAAAGTAAAGGCTTCACAAAGCTTTTGCAGTCTTTGAGCACCACCTTCTATGCTAGGTTTTAGCTGATAGACGGTTTCTCGAAGCTTTATAGAACTACTTTCAACTCTCTTTAGTACATGCTCTAGCATTTCCTTTGCTCTAAGATCCTTGTTCTCTTCCAGTTTTTTATAAGTTTGAAGAGCTATAAGTGCTCCAGCTATTTCATGGCCTACGTTGTCATGAAGCTGCTGTGCTATTCTATTTCTCTCAGTGGTCTCAACTAACTTTGCCACTTCATTATTTGCGCCTAAAAGTTCATTTTTCAGTAACTCAAGTTCATATCTTTGCTTTCTTTCATTATCTACTGCTCCAATATATAAACTCTCTCTTTGGTTCCAAGCTTTCATTATATATCCTAATGAAAAAGCCATGAAGCTCAGCATAAAAGTTATTCCCTGGTTCATTCCTGTTACCTTTAAAAATATCACCAAAAGAAGTATAATAGCAGTCCACCTTGAACCTAGTAAACCAGATTCGAAAGCTGGAACAATTAAGGCAAAAAACACAGTTTGCCAATAAGGCAGGCAAAGAAAACAGGCTAGGATTTCTATAATAACAAAGATAAATGAATTTGAAAATTGCATTCTAATTAAAGTGGTAGAGGATAGCACCAAAATTAGCGCTATCCCAACAGAAGCATCGGATGTAAACCACCACCATAGAAAAATTATTAAAATAAAGCTCCATCGTATACTTAATAATATTATTTCTTTATCTAAGGTAACTTTCTCATTAAATTTATTTGTAAAACCCTTAAATCTCATATCTCTCCCTACTTCAATGTGGAATATTTTTTCCAACTCCCCACAAGAAAAAATACCACACCAAAACCTAATAATATAACTAATTGGAAAGTGAACTGTGGGCCCGCCACATAAATAGAGTTAACAGCTTCAGAAAACCAATAGGTCGGTGTAATCATAGCTATTTTTTTCATAGCTGCGGGCATCATTTTCAGTGGAAACATCAACCCACCAAGCATTGACAGCATCATAACTGCACCAGTAGAGGCGCACATCATAACAAAAGAAGTTTTGCACACTGTACTGATTGTAAGCATAAGTCCTACTGACATAATAGAATACCCTATAAAAGTCAATAATAACAATATGGGATGAACTAGACCCTGTGGATTAATTATACTGTATGCGAAAATCACTATAGCATTTTGAATTATAAGTATAACAGAATAACAAAGGAGATTCTCCAGAAGATATCTCCATGGCTCCACAGGTGATGTTGCAATTCTAGCTGTAAGCTGACTTTCCTTGTCTTCAACAAACATTCTTGTCAGTAAAAATGCTCCATATAAAATTATCATTGCATATATTAGTAAGCCGGTACCCGGTGTCAAAGGTCCTTTAGTCCTCTCTAGAAAAGTAATTTGCACATTGTTTGTTTCATTATACCACTTTGCAAGGTTTTTCTCCAAAGCTTGACTATCTTTTGTATTAACAAGGAGCATCATTGAAGTCACCATATTTTCTATATTCAATTTTACAGGTTCCCATTTCTGCTTCTCTGCAAAACCATAGCTTTCAATGAGGTTTTCTCTATTAGCTTGCAGGTTTTCCTGGAAGCCTTTCGGTATTACAATTGCCCAATCACTACTTTTATTTGTTAACAGAGTATTTATCTCATTTTTTCTTACCTTTTGTATATTATACTGTTTGGCTATTTTATTCACTAGCACATCAGATGCAGTGCTATTATCATTATCACTTACAGCTATGCTAAAATCATTTAATGTTTTTACCTCATTGCTTCCTTTGAAGGGGTAGTCTATCATCAGGCATACTATAGGCATTATAAGTAAAGTTATTATAATAAGAGGCTTTTTGAGGCTTCTTTTTAAAGCTGTTTTAAATATTATCACGATAAAATCCTCCTTCTAGCAAAGATAATGGTGAGACCGAGAAAAATTAAAGAAAGCAGTGCCAGCATTCCCATACATATAAATATGATCCTTTTATCTCCGCCGTATATACTTCCAAAAATTGCTGTCTGTGCCAAAGAATTAGGTGTTCCATAGGTCACAAGGAATTCCCCTAACTTTCCTTTAATTGGGCTTGTATAGAAACCACCTGCCAGGAATGAAAGTCCCATAGCTAGAGTTGCAATAATTCCCTGAGGTGCATTTGAATCCTTTAATCCTAAAGTCAGTACCGCTGCTAGCATTTGCCCAAACAGTGCCATTAAAAATAAGGTACCAAAAACTATTCCGAGGCTACTTCCGAGGTTTGCACCGTATACAAAATGTGCAAATAAAATAACAAAAACCATTTGCAAAAAGCTCATTAAAGTAATACCTAGCAGCTCCCCAGTTAATATATAGCCAATGGGTGCAGCGCAGCATTGAAGCCTTGTTTTCATATCACTTAAA
>JAJYBA010000088.1 GCA_021779235.1 Bacillota bacterium | reverse complement strand
TTTGCTCATTGCTCTTTTTCTTTCGCCTGAGTCTAATAGTCTCTTTCTCATTCTAATATTTAGAGGAGTAATTTCAACTAGCTCATCATTAGCTACAAATTCTAAGCACTGCTCTAGTGACATAGGTCTTGGTGGAATTAGTTTTAGTGCATCATCTGCTCCTGAAGATCTAGTATTTGTTAACTGTTTCTTTTTACATACATTTACTTCAATATCTCCAGCTCTTGCACATTCCCCTGCAATCATTCCCGCATATACAGGTATTCCTGCTGGTATGAAAAGTGTTCCTCTTTCTTGAGCATTATATAATCCGTAAGTGATTGACTCTCCTGTTTCAAATACAATTAAAGAACCTCTACTTCTATCTGGAATATCTCCTCTATATTTATCGTAACCATCTAGAACGTGATTCATTATACCATTACCCTTAGTATCAGTCATAAGTTCGCTTCTAAAGCCAATTAAGCCTCTTGAAGGTACTTTAAATTCTAATCTAGTGTATCCATTTATAGCAGAAGTCATATTAACCATTTCTGCTTTTCTTGGTCCCATTTTTTCCATTACTACGCCCATAAATTCTTCTGGTACGTCAATTGTAAGGTGCTCAATTGGCTCTAATTTATGTCCATTTTCCTCTTTGTATATAACATTTGCTTTTGATACTTGGAATTCATATCCTTCACGTCTCATAGTTTCAATTAAAACTGAAAGATGAAGTTCTCCTCTTCCACTTACTGCAAAAGCATCTGCTGATTCAGTTTCTTCTACTCTTAAACTAACATTTGTTTCAAGTTCTTTTGTAAGCCTGTCTCTTAAGTGTCTTGATGTAACATAAGTTCCATCTTGTCCTGCAAAAGGAGAATTATTAACCATGAAATTCATAGTTAAAGTTGGCTCATCAATTTCAACAAATGGAAGTGCTTCTGGGTTATTAATATCTGCTATTGTTTCTCCAATGTTAATGTCTGGTATACCTGCAACTGCTACGATATCGCCAAGCATTGCTTCTTCAGTTTCTTCTCTCTTAAGACCATTGTATACGAAAAGACTTGAAACTTTAACGTTATTTATTTTTCCATCTTTTCTTATAAGTGCTATTTGTTGATTTCTTTTGATTGATCCTCTTTCAATTTTTCCTATTCCAATTTTTCCAACATACTCATTATAATCAATTGTTGAAATAAGCATTTGAAGCGGCTCTTCCAAATATCCTTCAGGTGATTTTACATTTTTTATTATAGATTCGAATAATGGTTCCATGTTGTCACTTTCATCTTCAACATTTAGCTTAGCAAACCCTTCTCTAGCAGAAGCATATACTATTGCGAAGTCTAGTTGTTCGTCATCCGCTCCAAGCTCAACAAACAGGTCAAAAACTTCATTAAGAACATCTACAGGACGAGCATCTTTTCTATCAATCTTGTTTATAACAACGATTGGTTTAAGGTGCAATTCTAATGCCTTCTTTAAAACAAATTTAGTCTGTGGCATCGGTCCTTCATATGCATCAACTACAAGAAGTACGCTATCAACCATCTTAAGTACTCGCTCTACTTCTCCACCGAAATCCGCGTGACCTGGAGTATCAACTATATTTATTTTAATTCCGTTATGCATTACTGCTGTATTTTTAGAAAGAATTGTTATTCCTCTTTCTTTTTCTAAATCATTTGAGTCCATTACTCTCTCTTGTACTTTTTCATTTTCTCTAAAAACATGACTTTGTTTAAGTAGGCAATCCACCAGTGTTGTTTTACCGTGGTCAACGTGCGCAATTATTGCTATATTTCTAACATCATTTCTTGTAAATAAATTCATATTCATCCTCCAATTTTTTTCGTAAGTTTATAGATTTTACACAAACAAAAATTGGATACGTCTTGAAGTATCCAATTTCCGCATTAACTATACTTATTCTAATATTATGTTGCAAAAAAGTCAACTAAGTCTATTATTCATTCATACCAAATGATAAATCTACTCCAATTGCATCATTTAGTATTTTCATCACATCATCCCACATAGTTCCAAATGCTGCTTCTGCTTGAAAATACTTGGCTACGTCAGGGTTTAAAGAAACTACAGAACCTAAATTTTGTAATTTATCTAAGGTTTCTTTTTTCATTTCTCCACTTTGCATTTGCTGCGTATAAGCTTCAATTTGAACTTTTCTAAAATCTGCCAGCATTTTTTTACTATTTTCGTCTGCTGCAATTTTATTTGCTATTTCTCTAAACTGAGTTATTTCTGGACATTTTTTTAATTTTTTAGCAAATTCATGCGCATCATCATAAATATTCATGAAAATACCTCCTAAAAATAAATTATATCTCCATAATTATTGGTAATATCATTGGCTTTCTCTTTGTTTTCTCATATAAGAAATTCCTTAAAACTTCTTTTATGTTTGCTTTTATAGTAGCCCATTCAGTAACATGGTTTTCCTCACATTGCCTTAATGCATTTCTCACTAATAATCTTGCCTCACCCATTAAATCTTCGGATTCTCTTACATATACAAATCCTCTTGAAATAATGTCTGGACCTGCAACTACATTTCCACTTTCTTTTTCTATAGTTACAACTACAGTAAGTATTCCATCTTGAGATAAATGTTTTCTATCTCTAAGAACAATATTACCTACATCTCCAACCCCTAAGCCGTCTATGAATACCTGGCCTGACACAACTGTGCCGCTTTTTCTTATAGAATCTCTAGTGATTTCTATTACGTCACCATTATCCCCAATATAAACATGACTATCTGGAAGTCCTAATTTTACAGCTAATTCTGCATGTTGTTTTAGGTGCCTATATTCGCCATGTACTGGAATAAAGAATCTTGGCTTAACCAAGGTATGAATTAATTTCAATTCTTCTTGACAAGCATGCCCAGATACGTGTACATCAGCTAATGCCTCGTATATAACGTCAGCACCTTTCTTAAATAATTGATTAATCACCTTAGAAACTAATTTTTCATTTCCTGGTATTGGTGTAGCTGAAATAATAACTGTATCACCTTTTATAATATTAACCTTCCTGTGTTCTGATGCAGCCATTCTAGATAGAGCTGACATAGGTTCTCCTTGACTTCCAGTAGTTACTAGAACTATTTTATCATCTGGATACTTATTAATGGAATCTACTTCTATTAATACACCTTCTCCAAATTTAATATAGCCAAGCTCCGTAGCAACCGCTACTATATTTTCCATGCTTCTTCCGGACACAGCAACTTTACGACCATACTTACTTGCAGCAGTAACAATTTGCTGTACTCTATGGATATTAGAAGCGAAGGTAGCTACAATAATTCTACCTTTTGCCCCGAAAAATATTTTTTCAAAAGCCTCTCCAACTGTACTTTCTGACATAGTATATCCTGGTCTCTCAACATTAGTACTATCTGCCAGCATTGCAATAACTCCTTTTTTGCCTAGTTCTGCAAAACGTGTTAAATCAATAACTGACCCGTCTATTGGAGTATAATCTATTTTGAAGTCACCAGTATGAAGTACTATTCCAAGAGGAGTATGTACTGCAATAGCTACAGAGTCAGCTATACTATGGCTAGTTCTAATAAATTCTATAGATACATTTTCGAGTTTAACAACATCACGTGCTTTAACGCAGTTCATTTGTACAACACTCAATAATCCATGTTCTCTGAGCTTTACTTCTACTATACCTAGTGTTAATTTTGTACCATATATTGGTACATTGATTTGCTTCAAAACATATGGCAAAGCACCTATATGATCCTCATGGCCATGAGTTAAAAATATTCCTTTAACCCGTTCTTTGTTTTTTACTAAATAATTTACGTCAGGTATTACAATATCGATACCTAACATTTCGTCATCAGGAAATTTTAGACCACAATCAATTACAACAATATCATTTTTGTATTCAATAGCAGTTAAATTTTTTCCTATCTCATTTAATCCTCCAAGAGGAATAATTCTAAGTTTATCTCTTTCTTTACGCACAAATACTACCCTCCTTTTCTCTTATTTTGTGTATATTAAAAATCCACTGACGTGGCTTAATTAACAAGCTAAATCTTTTAATTATTTATCTACACATTTATCACAAACACCATAGAATTTTAGACTATGATCTTCAATCTTAAATTTGTATTTTTTTTCAACAATCGTTTCTAGTTCCTCAAGTAAATCTCCCTGTACCTCTAATACTTTACCACAACGAGTACATATTAGGTGGTGATGTTGATGGTTCTCGTCTTCATGGTTAAGTTCATATCTACTGCAGCCATCATCTAAATCCAGTTTTCGAATTACACCCATTTCTTCTAAAAGTTGAACTGTTCTATAAATTGTAGCAAGACCTATTTCCGGACAGTCAGATTTAACCAAGTCATATAGTTCTTCCGCAGTAAGGTGGCTACCTTCACTCTTAATTATTCCATTTAAAATAGCTCTCCTCTGCGGAGTAAGCTTATATCCCTTTTGTTTTAAGGTTTCCTTTAAACTTTCTATGCTCTCAGGAGATAACTTTGACATATATATACCCCTTTTCTACAACTATCATTTGACCCATCAATGTTAATTACATTTACTATAGTTTAAGTTTAATACTTTATTATGATATTGTCAATTGATAATCATTTAGTTCTGAGAAAACAGGCTACTAGTTAATAATCCACTTTTGTGACTTAACTAATTACTTTTCTTTCTAAAATACTATTAAAGTTCATCAGAAAAAATTGCTTCATAAGCTTCTGAAATCATTTCAAACTCTTCATCATCTTCTATAGTAACTAAAATATCGTTACCATCTGCATCCTTATCAATTCTTAGTGCAATTGCATCAATATCCTCTTCGCCAGTTGGTGCAACTATAACATATTCTTTATCTTCAATATCCAATTTAGTTAGCACATCAAACTCTACTTCATTTCCCTCTTCATCGTTTAATAGTATAGTTTCAACATTGTTATCCATTTTATTTTCCCCTTTCAAATTATAATTAATGATATCTTAATTTCAATTCCAAATTTTGTCAACACAGAATTTATAGACGAGTACCTAAACTGTCTAAATATCCTTGCAAAATATATGTAGCCGCAATTTTGTCTACAATTTTTTTTCTTTTTGCTCTAGATAGATCACCCTCTAGCATTGCTCTATTAGCAGCTACTGTAGTTAATCTTTCATCCCACATTTTTATAGGTAAATTCAAGGTTTCCTTAAGCTTTTCGCAAAAATGCTGAACCTTTTCACCTTGTGGTCCTATAGTCCCATTCATGTTTTTAGGAAGTCCAGACACTATGCTTTCTACATTGTATTCCTTGCATATTTTTGCAATTTCTTCAATATCCAGAACCTCATTTTTCCTTTTAACTGTTGTAATACCTTGTGCTGTTAATCCTAGTGGATCGCATACAGCTACTCCTATTGTTCTGTCTCCAACATCTAATCCTAATATCCTCATTCACATACTCCTTTAATTATAGCCTAATTAATCTATAGTACAAATCATCACCCGCACTACTGTGCATCATATTTCATTCCGAAAGCTTGATAATTTTAAAAAATAAAATGCCCCTATGGGCATTTTATTTTTTTATGTCTAGATAAGATTTCAAAACTTCTTCTAATATTTCATCTCTCTCTAGCTTTCTTACTAACGCTCTTGCTCCATTGTAGTTCGTTATATATGTTGGATCTCCAGAAATTAAATATCCTACCATTTGATTTACTGGGTTATAGCCTTTTTTTATAAGTGAATTATATACGTCAGTCAATATAGTTTTTGTTAAATCTTTTTTGTCTTTTACAAAATCAAATTGGACTGTATTTTGATTGTTATCCATTCTATACACCCCTTCCCTCATCATAGGCTAAACACTGTAAATTATACCATCTAAGTATATCAGGAAATTAATTGGTAATATAGTACAGTTTTTTTTAGTTACAATAAGTTCCATAATTACATGCTAACGATAGTTAAATTACTTCTTATTAACTATATTATAAAACAACTCTTACAAAAAGTATACTATTTTACCAATGTTTCAATTATAGAGCATGCATTATCTATAGCTTCTTCTAATTTTTCTGGAAGTTTGCCGCCTGCTTGGGCCATATCAGGTCTACCACCACCACCGCCACCAGCGATTTTAGCAACTTCTTTAATTATTTTTCCACAGTGTACACCTTTATCTATTGCAGACTTAGATGCCATTGCAACAAATTGTACTTTATCATTTGCATTGCTTCCTAGTACAACTACACCATCTACAAGTTTATCTCGAAGTTTGTCAGCTAAATCTCTCAAAGCATCTCCATCTATATCTTTTACAGTACCACAAATCACTTTAACGCCTTTAACATCTTTAATATTATCTAAAATTTCATCTACTGAAGAACTAGCTAATTTGCCCTTTAGAAATATTATTTCCTTTTCTTTATCTTTTAATTCTGCCAATTGAGTTTGTAGTTTGTTTATTATGTCTCTTTCTGAACATTTTAATGTACTAGCAATATCTTTTAATAAATTATTTTTATCTTCTACATATTTTATAGATTTACTACCAGTTGTGGCTTCAATTCTTCTAACTCCTGCTGCTACCCCAGTTTCTGATAAAATTTTAAATAATCCAATTTCCCCTGAATTTCTTACATGAGTACCACCACATAGTTCCTTGCTATACTCTCCAACAGATACTACTCTAACATCCTCTTGATACTTTTCATCAAACAATGCTATTGCTCCACTTTCCTTAGCTTT
>JAJYBA010000087.1 GCA_021779235.1 Bacillota bacterium | reverse complement strand
ATTGCAACTTAGAAGATGATGATTAATGAAGATGAGGTGAATAGAAAAGTGGCAAAGAGAGAACTTATTTGCATAGGATGTCCAGTAGGATGTCCATTAGAAGTAGAACTTGAGAATGGAGTAGTTACAAAGGTAAGCGGAAATACCTGTAAAATAGGAGAAACTTACGCACAAAAGGAATGTACAAATCCAACCAGAATTGTTACGTCTTCAGTAGCAGTAGAAGGTGGAGTAGAAGTTATGGTATCAGTGAAAACAGAAAGAGATATACCAAAAGAAAAGATATTTGAATGTGTGAGAGGTTTAAAAAATGTGGTTGTAAAAGC
The DNA here is from genome assembly GCA_021779235.1 of Bacillota bacterium. Taxonomy (GTDB): domain Bacteria; phylum Bacillota; class Clostridia; order Clostridiales; family Clostridiaceae; genus Clostridium_AD. The sequence goes on along the minus strand of JAJYBA010000087.1, from coordinate 6,446 downwards.
TCCAGTTCATATAGGAGATATTGTAGTAAAAGACATAGCAGGAACAGGTGTGAATGTTATTGCTACAAAGGAAGTAGCCAAAAGATAAGCTACTGAGTACGATGGTAGGCAAATAATATGTTTCTAGCAGGCTTTACCTTTTGGTAAAGCTTTTTTTTATTGGAGTAGATAGCTTAGCTATACATAAGCATTGACGGTTTTTTAAATTCTTTAGGATATAAAAAAGATGCATGTCTAAAGTGTTTTATGTAATATAATATAAAAAACAAAGGGTGTAAGAAAATGGATGATTTTTATGAGTAACTAATAACAACATATAAAACAGGGTTTTACAAAACAGTAAATGCGGCATCAATTGTATTTGCATTGAGTGGAACAAAATGCCCATATGGCACTTTCAATTGCAAATAAAGCATATGTTTTAGAAACAGGTAAAATAGTTTTAGAAGGTGATTCAATTGAATTATTAAGCAATGATGCTATAAGAAATGCATACTTAGGAGAATAAAAAAAGACCTTAAGGTCTTTTTTGCTTTAAATCTGCTTCTAATATATAAGAGATATTTATAATATATAAATAATGCTATAATATGAGGTATCAGAAAATAGAAACTCAGCAAAATTCGAAAGGGTGATTAAATGAATTTCTTATTAGACTTAATAGTAAAGACATCCGTAGACACATTATATTTGACAGGAATGATAGTTTTTGTAGGACTTATTCTTGGATTTTTGAGAGACAATTCAATGAGAAATTTTCAAAGGAGTTTTGGTTGGAAGGCGGTTTCTATTACAGCTGTTATAGGTGTGCCTATACACGAAATGTCACATGCTATCTTTTGCTTTCTCTTTGGACACAAAATCAACAAAATAGTACTAATACAAAAGAGAGATGAAAATGGAGTACTTGGGTATGTAAGCCATGCTTATAATCCTAATAGTGTATATCAACAAGCAGGTAATTTCTTTATAGGAATTGCTCCCATCTTCGGAGGGATTTCTGCTATAATTGCTTTAATGCACATCATGATTCCTAAGACATATAATAAATTTATAACTATATATATGAGTAATTTGAACATAACTAAAATAAACCATGTTGAAATAAAGGTCATACTGAATTCTTATGTTGATTTAATAAAAATAATCTTTTCAATGAAGAATTTTGAGAGTCTATACTTTATATTATTTTTATTTTTAGCTATATGTATTTCATCACATATATCCTTAAGCTCTGCGGATATAAAAGGGGCTTCTAAGGGATTAATTATAATATTCCTATTGATATTACTTGTAAATGTCCTTGGTTTTTCAAGATTTGTTATGCCTGAAAGTATATTGAAATATAACATCATGCTAATAGGCTTTTTAATAGTAGCTTTGATTTTTTCAAGCATAACTTACCTCGTAAGCTTATTACTATCATTAATAAGGAATTAATGCAATTCTATAATATTTAGAGAAAATTCAAATCAATTACAAAGTAAAAAGATGTTAATATTAATTATTATGAGTAAAAAGGTATGGTTCATGTTTTATAAACTGAGAGTTTTTATCGGAAGATGATTTCTGTATTGTGAACAGGAGTCACCTTTTTTTTATTCCATTGATATACTAAATCATATATTGTTTAATTTTTCTTTAAATTAGTGAAATACTAAAAGTGAAGGGGAGGGTATTGCACATGTTAAAGGTAATAGCTATAAATTCAAGTAGCAGAAAAATGAATACTTATGAGCTTATTACGGAAGTTAAAGAAATATTGAAAAATAACAATATCGATGTAGAAATAATAAATCTGTTCGAATATGATATAAAAGCTTGTATTGGTTGTGAACATTGCTTGGTTAAAGGTGGATGCGTACTAAAAGATGAAACTTTCAATATAACGGAGAAAATAAAATCAAGTGATGGAATAATCTTAACTTCACCAGTTTATATGGAAAATGTATCAGGAAAGTTAAAGACTTTTGTTGATAGAACCTGTAGCTGGTTTCATCGCCCAGAGATCTATGGTAAACCAGTTTTAGTCATATCCACAACCAAAGGCTCTGGACTTAAATCTACTTTAAAATACTTAGAGCGAGTGGTGATTCAATGGGGTGGCGTTAATGCAGGTAAAATAGGTAGAAACATAAGAAACATAGATAAGGAAATTACAGAAAGTGAATGTGAGAATTTTATTAGACATCTTAGTATGAACAAGGAAAATTATAAACCCTCATTAAATGCTCTTATAAACTTTCAAGTTCAAAAGGTGCTTGCCTATAAATTAGTAGGCTTAGACAGTGAGTATTGGAAAGAAAAAGGTTGGAATGATGATGCGTATTATTTCAAATGCAGAATAAATCTTTTTAAGAAGCCGATAGCAACAAGCTTCGGTAAGTTTTTAAATAAAGTTGTAAATAAATAACAGAACCTGAGATTTATCTTCTCAGGTTCATGTTCTAACACTCTTGCTATAAGTTACCACTGACTAGGCTTGCAAATTATTTCTTTGATTTTAGTTTCAAGTATATTAGAACTATGAGCAGGTCTAAGGATTATAGCGCTATCAGCTCCGCGGCCAGTTCCACCTATTGAAATGATATCCTCGCCGTAAGGTAACATTCCACCATCCAATGCCATTGTAGCTATTTCCACACCAACTTTAATTCCTTGACCAAACATTCTTAAAGAATAAGCCATAACTTCTATTGGAGATATTCCACCAAATTTATTAGAAAGGCCTCTTTCTGCTCCTGAAAGTGCATGGGTTGAAGTATAAACCTTAAATCCATAGCTTTCTAAGTCTGTTCTTGTTTTCACAGGCATTTCCTGTGTACCTTCTTCTCTAAACCCGTTTACATGAGTAACCACAACTACGTTTATTCCACAATCTTTAAGCATCTCTGCAGTTTCACCTTCATTGGATGCTACAACTATGTAGTTAATTCCTTTTTCTTTTGCAGCTTTAACAGCAAGCTTCACGGTTTCTTTTGTGTTAATTTTCCCACATTTTTCGAAATACATCATGTCACCTCTTCATCTGAATTTTTGGCTTACTAAAATACGTCCTTAGGGAGATTTTATCATTTAATAATTTTAAAGTCCATTCATATAAAATAACTATACATTATTTGTTATTTGTATTTCCCTCTATAGAACTTTGTCATAAGTCCTGCAACCATATTATCTTTTTTTAGTTCAACTGCTTTATATCTGCATAACTCATGGCAACACATGCATTCAATACATTTAGAATAGTCAATTCCTTTAGTTTCCTTATTTATAGCTTGAACAGGGCAGCTTTCTACGCACATATTGCATTGTTTACATAATGAAAGCTTAATTTTTGGTCGTGTTTTCAAAAAATCTATCACCTTTATAAGGGCTCCATAGTTTTGTTTCTTTTTGCTATTAAATCTTTTGGGTAATTTAAAGCCCTTAAGTTCTGGAGGGCAGTTGTAGTCTCCACAAATCTGAATATTTTCTAATTTCCACTGTCCAAGGTTCCTCTCTCTAGCTGCATTTAGTATGGGAATATCCTTTATATCAAGGCCAATCATCCTTGCAGCCACTGTATCAAGAGCTAGAGGATCTGTACTTATGAGAATTTTATGTCCATTGTAAACATCACCTGCTGTAGGACCCTCACCCTGCATAGCAGTTATTCCATCCATAATATGAAGTGCTATTTTAGAGTTTTCATGTATATCGGCTAACATACTACCAAAATTCTTTGGATCAGGTAGTAGTTTATGATATTCTGCTTTTTTAAGCCCAGGGATAAATCCAAATACATTTTTAAATGCTCCTGTGTATATACCTGCTGTGTGGGTCTTAAACTTTGGAAGATTAATTACTAAATCTGCATCAAAAACAGGTTTTGCTAAATACAACTTATCTCCATAGTCAGCTGTAATGTTACATTCCTTAACGCCTTCTCTGTCAAAATTTTTAATTTCTGCTCCTTCTTCCTTTGCCACTTTATTGAGGCCTGATACTTCAAAGCTTTGCGCAGTCGGTGCTATTCCGGCTATAGCCCCTCCAGAGCTATCTCCTATCCACACTATGCAGTTCATTTTTTTTAGAATTTTAGTTATAGCCCGTACAAATTCACAGTGAGTGACTGCGGCAGTTTCTGAGGACTTAGGTCCAATTAAATTTACTTTTAGAAGTACATTCATACCAGGCTTTACAAAGGATTCCCATCCACCGATGAGTGACATACCACTATTTAACTTCTCTATAACAGAGCTTATGTTATAGTCCTGGCACTCCTTAATTATTACCTTACTCATATTTACACCCCTTTAAATATACTATTTGTTTCTACTTTAATCTAATAATAGTATAACATTTTATGGTATATATTAACAATCTATTGTCAGCTTGAAAAAATTGATCTTAGGGTTTTGTATAAAACATACATAATGGTAAATTTTCAAAATAGTATTTAATTAGATAAATATAAAATATCATATATATAACTCGAAGTAGAATAGTTTCTAATCAAAATCGCATCAAAATTAATTATAGAGGAGAAATAATAATGAATTACGTATTACTTGCAAATCCAGATGATTGGACAGAGTATAATCCAAACGACTTTGATAAAAAAGAAAAGGTATGCTATGAAATACATAGAAAAAATGCGAAATACCTTTCAAACGCAATACCGGGTGAAAAAGCATTATTATTAATAACAGGTAAAGAGCAAGTAGTTAAGTTTGAAGCAGTTGTATCGAGTTGGCCACAAAAAATGGGTAACAAGGATGAAGTGGAATTTACCTATGTTAGAACATTTGAACCTTTTAATATAGACTTTCTCAAAATTCATCCAGAAGTTAATAAAATTCTTTTTTCGAAGACGGGAAGTTTAAAGCAAAATTCTGTATTTGCTATTGATGATTTTTTATATAATGAAATTATTAATATAGTTTCTAGTGACTTAAGAAAATATTATGGGATCGAAGAAAGTAGAAAGTTTTTTGATGAATCTATAAGAAGAATTTATGCAGATGGTGAAAATAATATGGAGGATTATCCAAAGTGGGAATTTTTATTGAGGCGATTTAATCCATATAAAGATAATCAATATGTTGATAATTTTGAAGGAGTAGTTAAAATAAACTCTTTAGCACAGCTTAAGTCGTATAATAATAAAGAGTATAAACAAGATATTGGAAAACTAAAAGATATTTTGGGTAGATATGTAACAAAGCAACTATATGAAAATATAGAGTTAGAAAAGGTAGCTTATTATAAATCTTATCATGATTATAACTTTGAATATGGAATATACTTCAATTTTAAAGTATTTACTAATTATATAATTTCCACAGAAAGTCTTTTAAATAAAAGAGCAAATTCTAACCTTGATTATAAAACAGTCAGAGATATTTGTTTTGAAGAAGTGCTGCAACATGAGAGATTTCACTATCTAACGGAGTTATTTATAACCTTTGAAGAATTAGCATCAGATAATTCTCTAATATATAAAAACTATATGAATATTTATAGAAATACCTTTGGAACAGATGATTGTTTAGCCGAAACCTTAGCCAATTACTTCTCAAAAATGTGGTTTATATATAAGGGAAAGAAGAAGTATGTAGGTGAGTTAAATACTATGTTTAGTTCACAAGCTCCAGGCTACAGAGTAGCAAAGGATATAGACGAAACAAATGAAATTGACAAATTTAATACATTTGAGAGACAATTAAAATTAGGTTCACCAATAAACAATTATTTTAATGCAAGCGTTATGTTTAAGGAAATAAGTGAGTTTTATCTAAAGGGTAGACTTCCACTTGCACAACTTGAAATAAATAGTAAAATCAATATTCCAATATATATAGTGAATGATGGCATGAAAACGGATGATTTTATTAGTTTAATAAAGATTGTATTCCCGAAAATTTAATAATTTGGTTATCTATAGCTGCTAAATCTATGTTAATAAATACATCTCCTGGTGGGGATATATTTAAAGGCCATATGTAAATGATATTAATAAAAATTGACCTGCCACAGGTCAATTTTTACATTACCGTGCGTTCTTTCTATACTCATTAGGAGAAACACCCACATACTTCTTGAAAGTGGTAGAAAAATGACTTTGACTATTAAAACCACATTTAAAAGAAATTATTTCTAAAGGACTGGAGGAGTTGTCTAAGAAATCTTTTGCTATATTTATTCTACATATGTTTATGTATTCACAAAATTTGAAACCAGTATTCTCTTTAAAAAGATAACATAGATAGTTACTGCTTATATGAATATGAGCTGAAACTTTTTCTAAGGTTATCTTTTTTTCAATATTTGAATGTATGTAAGCCAAAGCATTTTTTATAATTTCATTTTCTGATATGGTCTTACCATCATTAAGTACGTCTATATAGCTTTTAATAATTGCTTCTCCCAGTGAAATTAAGCTTGAGTTTGAATGACAAGTGTCT